>NZ_JBSFDA010000077.1:0-47216 GCF_053593675.1 Streptomyces sp. NPDC002156
GTTGCTGGTGAGGACGACGAAGGGGAAGGCGTTGCAGCGGACGCGTCCGCGTTCGACGCGTGGGTGCCGTCGCCCGTGGTTTCCCAGTCGACGGCGAGGATGTCGCGGCACCCGCACCGCCCGCCCTGGCCGCCCCCGTGCCGGCCGCCGGCGCCTACTACGTCCAGAGCGCCACCACCGGACTCAACGCCGCCGACGACGCAGGAGCCGTCGAGCAGCACCGGCCCAAGGGCAACGAGGACCGCCAGCAGTGGACGCTGCGCGCGAGCGGAACCTCGTACCTCCTGGAGAGCACCGACACCGCGGGCTCCTGTCTCGGCCGCTCCGGCGACCAGGCCAGGACCGTCGCCTGTACGAGCGCCGACGCGCCCTGGGAGATCACCCCCTCCGGCACCGACCAGTACACGCTCAAGGCCCCGGGAACCACCCGCTACTTGACGGTCGCCGCCAAGCCGTCCGGCGCCAACTACCCCGACCAGCTGACCATCGGCGGCTCCGGAAGCCTCGCGGCCTGGTACCTCACCCCGGTCACCCCCACGGTCAGCCCGATGCCCTCTGCCGACCAACGCACCCTGGACCAGGTCACGTTCCTCACCTCCCACAACGCCTACGCCAACGGCGTCGACGGCGGCTTCGCCCCGCCCTTCGTCAACCTCGTCCCGAACCAGACACGCGGTATCAACCAGCAACTCTTCGACGGCGTACGGGGGTTCATGCTGGACATCCACCAGACCTCCGACGGCGCGATCCTCTGCCACAACAGCTGCACCCTTGTCAGCAGCCCGGTCGCACTCTGGGTGGACCTCCAACGGATGGTCGACTTCCTCAAGCAGAACCCCACCCAGGTCGTCACCGTCTTCCTGGAGGACTATGTCGACCCGGGCGTCCTGCGCAGCGAACTCGCCCGCGTCAGCGGCCTGTCGGACGTCCTCTACCGCCCCGACCAGACCGGCGTACGCCAGAACGGCTGGCCGAAGGTCGCCGACCTGATCGCCGCCAACGACCGCCTGCTGATCTTCACCGACCACAGCCGCTCCGCCGACCAGACCGCAGGCCTGACCCGGGACACCTTCGGCGTGATGTACCAGCGCGAGTGGACGGTCGAGAACTACTGGTCCATGGGCGGCGGCGTCGGCTCCTCCGACTGGTCCTGCTACAGCCGCTGGTACGGCGCCGACTCCAACACCCCGCTGACCCTCACCCAGGGCGCCTTCAAGCCCCTCTTCGTCATGAACCACTTCCGCGACGCGGCGATCACCTCCACGACGACGACCGACAACACCAAACTCGCCGACCGCGCCCAGCGCTTCTGCCAGCCGGCCGCCCGCAAGAAGCCCAACTTCCTCGCCGTGGACCACTACAACCTGGGGAACCCGGCTTCGGCGGTGTCCACGCTGAACACGTACGTGTATCCGTAAAGGGAGCCAAAAGGACGGTAAGAACGCCGATCCGGTGCCCGGGGCGCGTGCGAGACTCCGCCGAATGACCTCGCAGACGATCACCGCGGAAGCCGCGGGCACCTGGAAACTCGGCGATCTCACCGTCAACCGGCTCGGGTTCGGAGCCATGCGGCTCACCGGCAGCGCGGCCTTCCATCTCGGCACGCCCAGCGATCGCGAGCGGTCGCTGGCCGTGCTGCGGAAGGCCGTCGAGCTCGGCGTCAACCACATCGACACCGCCGCCTTCTACTTCTCCGCCCTGCGCTCCGCCAACGAACTGATCAACAGCGCGCTGGCGCCGTACCCGGACGACCTCGTCATCGTCGCGAAGGTCGGGCCGTACCGCGACTACGCGGGGGACTGGGCCACCTCCGCCCGCCCCGACCAACTGCGCGCGCATGTCGAGGAGAACCTGCGCCAACTAGGCCGCGACCACCTCGACGTGGTCAACCTGCGGCGGATGCGGCAGGACTCCATCGCCGAGCACTTCGGGGCGCTCGCCGATCTGCGCGAGGCCGGTCTGATCCGCCACCTGGGGATCTCCGGGGTCGAGCCCCGGCACCTCGCCGAGGCGCAGGCGATCGCCCCGGTGGTGTGCGTGCAGAACCGGTACGCGCTGGACCGGCCCGACCCCGAGGGCGACGAACTCCTGCGGCTGTGCGGGGAGTCGGGCATCGCCTTCGTGCCCTTCTTCGCCGTCGCGGGGAACGGAGGAGAACGGGGTGTCACCGACACCCACGACGACGCGGTGCTCGCCGTCGCCCGCGCGCACGGTGTGAGCCCCGCCCAGGTCCGGATCGCCTGGAGTCTCCACCAGGGAGCGCATGTCCTCGCCATCCCGGGCACGGGCAACCCGGAGCACCTCGTGGACAACGTGGCGGCGGGCGGACTGCGGCTGACGAGCGAGGAGTTGGCGCGGCTGGGCGCACTGCATCGCCCGTAATCCACCGCAAGTGCCCCTTGTCGACCGGGGGTTACCCGTCCGTAAGAGCTTTACGTGAAAGCCCGGCCGGGCCTCCCGGTGGCGTGGATCTTGTCGGTACGGTCCTGCCTTGTGTGTACCGGGAGGGCTCCAACGCCCGGTCTACGCGCGCAGATTCGGCACCCGCACCGCCTTCCCCCACATCCCCCCACCCATGGAGGAACGCCAGATGTACGCCATCACCGGGACCCGGCACAGACTCGCCTCGGCCCTCGCCGTGCTCGGTCTGATCGCCACCGGCGTCGCCGTCCAGGCCACCGCCACCGCGACCCCCGCCCACGCGGCCACCACGCACCGCGTCCTCTTCGACAACGCCCACGCCGAGACCGCCGGCAACGCCGACTGGATCATCTCCACCAGCCAGCCCGACCCGCTCTCCCAGGACTCCGCCCCCTCCGACGAGACCGACTGGACCGGCGCGCTCTCCTCCTGGGGCGTCGCCCTCCAGCAGACCGGCGACTACAGCCTCAAGACGCTGCCCTCGGGCTCCAGCCTCGCCTACGGCGGCTCCACGGCCACCGACCTGTCGAACTTCGACACTTTGGTGCTGCCCGAGCCCAACACGCTGTTCACCACGGCCGAGAAGACCGCCATCATGAAGTTCGTCCAGAACGGCGGCGGCCTCTTTATGATCTCCGACCACACCGGGGCCGACCGCAACAACGACGGCGAGGACGCGGTCGAGGTCCTCAACGACCTGATGACCAACAACAGCGTCGACTCCACCGACCCGTTCGGCTTCTCCATCGACTCGCTGAGCATCAGCTCCGGCTACCCGGCCGCGATCAGCGACAGCACGAACGCCGTCCTGCACGGCACCTTCGGCACGGTCACCAAGAGCCTCATCGCCAGCGGTACGACGGCCACCCTCACGCCCGCCGACAACTCCGCCGTCAAGGGCCTGCTCTACCGCTCCGGTTACTCCGGCAACACCGGCGCGTTCTTCCTGACCAGCACCTACGGCAGCGGCCGGATCGCCTTCTGGGGCGACAGCTCCCCGATCGACGACGGCACCGGCCAGTCCGGCAACACCCTGTACGACGGCTGGAACGACACCGGCGCCACCAACGCCCCCCTCGCCCTCAACGCCACGGCCTGGCTCGCGGGCGCGAGCGACTGATCCAGCCGACAGAGCAGCGGTTCGGGACCGGAAGGTCCACGGGCGGGCCCGGGAACCCCGGGCCCGCCCATCGCCCCGTACGGGAGCCAGCGCTCAGCGCACCCGCTCCCGCAGGAACGGCACCGTGCTCTCCCACGCGCGGGTCGCCGACTCCGCGTCGTACACCGGGCGGGAGTCGTTGAAGAAGGCGTGGTCCGCCGGGTAGACGCGCAGATCCGCGGTGATACCCGCCTGCTCCTTGATGGCCTCGCGCAGCGGGTCCAGGCTCTCCACCGGGATGCTCGCGTCGAGTTCGCCGTAGTGGCCGAGCACCTCGGCCTTCAGGCCGGAGAAGTCGGGCAGCTCGCCCTGGATCACGCCGTAGAAGGGCACAGCGGCGCTGACGCGCGGGTCGGCCGCGGCCTGGTAGAGCACGAAGCCGCCGCCCATGCAGAAACCGACCGATCCGACTGTTTCCGATGTGACCTCGGGCCGGGCCAGCAGGTAGTCGACCGCGCCGGTGAGGAGTTCGACGCCCTTCGGTACCGGCAGGGCCCGCAGCATGCGCAGCGCCTCCTCGCTCTCGTGCGCCACGTTGCCGCCGTAGAGGTCGGGGGCGAGGGCGACGAAGCCCTCCTGCGCGAGCCGGTCGGTGACGTCCGCTATGTGGTCGTTGAGGCCCCACCACTCCTGGATGACGATGACGCCGGGCCCGCTGCCGGACGGAGGCAGCGCCAGATAGCCGTGCGCGGTGGTGTCAGCGCTGGGAAACGTCACGTTCTGGCGGGACGGGTATCCGGTCGGCTTCGGCAGCTCGGACATGGCACTCAACTCCTGGAAGGGCAGCGCTCGGTGGGGGTGCGCCGCAGTCGTCGGACTCCGACGCGATCTCCACCTTGCCATGCGCGGGTCCGGCCCCCGATCCCGGCCCCGGTATGCCGGACAGCAGCACCCCGCGCACACCGGCGCCGTCGCCGCGCAGCGCCCCACGCACCCCGGTCCCGTCGCCGCGCAGCACCTCCGCGCACGCGTCCGGCGCGAAGCGCGTCACCGCGTACGCCGCCAGGCCCAGCCACCACGCGGCGAACAACCAGCCGCCGACGACGTCCGAGAACCAGTGGACGCCCAGATAGACCCGGGTCAGCCCGACCAGCACGCCCCAGCAGCCGACCGCGGCGGCGATCGCGGACCGCCCACGTGGGGCCCGTATCCACACGGCCAGGATGAGCAGCCCCGCCGTGACGGCCGATGTCGTGGTGTGGCCGGAGGGGAACGACCAGTGGCCGGCGTCCGTCGCCCAGTGCGCCACGGCGGGCCGGGGCCGGGACAGCAGCGCCATCACCGAGAACCGCACCGCCTGGGCTGCGACCAGGCAGACCAGACAGGCGGCGGCCGCCAGGATCCGCTGCCGCGCGGTCCGGCCCAGCAGACAACCGGCGAGGGCGACCAGGGCGTACGGAACGAAGCCCGAGCCGGTGTGGGTCACCACCCGGGCGAGGGTGACGACCACCTCCGGGCGGTGCGCGAGAGACCACTCCAGCAGATCCCGGTCGCCGAAGAGAGTCCCGCCGCCCTGGACCATCACCGTTACGCCGAGCAGCACGAGCAGCACAAACGCGACCAGGCTCCCCAGCATCGGGGAGCCCGCCCTTGCGACAGCCTGCTCACGGTTCACATCTGCTCGACGATCACGCCCCGGCGATCGTTCCCGGAACCTCACGGACGCGGACGAGATCACCCGTGCGGGTACGGAGATGACACACCCGGGGTGTTACGTATAACCTCACCCGTCAACCGCACGTGATCCGCAGGTCAACCGGACAGTCCGGCGCACCCGCGCCTGCGCCCGGACCGCACCCGCACCCGAGAGGCCGAGGAGAGCCGATGAGACGCATCGCACTTGTCACCCTCGTCGTGGACGACTACGACGAGGCGATCCGTTTCTACACCGACGCCCTCGGGTTCCGGCTGGTTGAGGACACCCCGCGCCCCGACGGCTCCCGCTGGGTGGTCGTCGAGCCCGGCAGCGGACAAGGAGAAGCCGGCACCGGCCTGCTGCTCGCCCGGGCCAAGGGCGAGGACCAGCGCGCCCGGATCGGCGACCAGACCGGTGGACGCGTCGGGTTCTTCCTGCACACGGACGACTTCGCCCGCGACCACGCCCGGATGAGCGCCGCAGGCGTGACCTTCCTGGAGGAGCCGCGCCACGAGACGTACGGCTCGGTCGCCGTCTTCGAGGATCTGTACGGCAACCGCTGGGACCTCCTCCAGCCGACCGCCACCGACTGACCCGCAGCCACACCACCCCACCGCACCACCACCTGCCGAGGAAACACCGCACATGACCGCGTCCCACGTCGACACCGACACCCTCCGCCGCCTCCCCAAGGCCGTGCTGCACGACCACCTCGACGGAGGCCTGCGCCCCGCCACCCTGGTCGAACTGGCCGCCGAGGTCGGGCACACCCTGCCCACCACCGACCCGGACGAGCTGGCCGCCTGGTACTACGAGGCCGCCAACTCCGGTGACCTGGTGCGCTACATAGCCACCTTCGAACACACCCTCGCCGTGATGCAGACTCGCGAGGGCCTGCTGCGCACCGCCGAGGAGTACGTGCTCGACCTCGCCGAGGACGGCGTCGTCTACGCCGAGGTGCGGTACGCCCCCGAGCTGAACGTGAACGGCGGGCTGACCCTCCCCGAGGTCGTCGAGACCGTCCAGGAGGGCCTGGCTGCCGGTATGGCGAAGGCCGCCGCCGCGGGGACCCCGGTGCGGGTCGGGACGCTGCTGTGCGGGATGCGCATGTTCGACCGCGTCCGGGAGGCCGCCGACCTGGCCGTGGCCTTCCGGGACGCCGGTGTCGTCGGCTTCGACATCGCGGGCGCCGAGGACGGCTTCCCGCCCGCCGACCACCTTGCCGCCTTCGAACACCTGCGTGGCGAGAGCGTGCCGTTCACGATCCACGCCGGCGAGGCGCACGGCCTGCCCAGCATCCACCAGGCCCTCCAGGTCTGCGGTGCCCAGCGCATCGGCCACGGCGTCCGCATCACCGAGGACATCGTCGACGGCAAGCTCGGCCGCCTCGCGGGCTGGGTGCGCGACCGCCGGATCGCCCTGGAGATGTGCCCGACCTCCAACCTCCAGACCGGCGCCGCCACCTCGATCGCCGAGCACCCCATCACGACTCTGAAGGACCTGGGCTTCCGGGTCACCCTCAACACGGACAACCGGCTGGTCTCCGGCACGACGATGACCCGCGAGATGTCCCTGCTGGTCGAGGAGGCCGACTGGACGGTCGAGGACCTGCGCACGGTGACCGTGAACGCGGTCAAGAGCGCGTTCATCCCGTTCGACGAGCGCAACGCCCTCATCGAGGACGTCGTCCTGCCGGGCTACGCCTCGGCGCTCTGAAGCAGTCCCCGCAGATAGGCGGCCTGGCCGACGTGCTGAAGATCGTCGGCCAGGACGCTCACCAGCCGTACGCCGAGCGTGACCGGCGGGTCCCAGTTCTCGTCGACGATGTGCTCCAGGTCCCCGGAGGTCAGACCGTGCAGGGCTGACAGGGTCTGGGCGTGAACGGCGTCGTAGTAGCCGGTCAGCAGTTCGGGCGAGTCGACCCGGACCTTGGCGACCTGCGCCGAGGAATGGCCGTATCCGATGTCACGGGGCTTCAGATCGAGGCCGAAGCGCTTCTCCCAGTCCTGTGTGAGCCACACCTGGTCGAGACCGAAGGCACCGGCCACATGGTCGTCCTGGACCCGGGTGAGATGCCAGACCAGCCAGGCGATCGAGTTGGCGTCGGGGCCTGGGCGGTGGTTGAGGTCGTCGGGGCTCAGGCCCTCGACGGCGGCGTGGACTTCTTCCTGGATGCGGGTGTACCCGTCGATGAGGATGTCCTGTGCATGCATGAGGTCCAGCCTCCCGCATTCCGGCCCGTCATGCCCCCTCGGTCTCCCGCTCCGTCTCCAGAAGGGCCATGAGCGCCCGTGCCGCAGGGCTGGTCGCCTCCGAGGCGGGCAGCAGGGCGACCGTCTCGTACACGGTCTCGCCGGTGCCCTTGACCGGGAGCGCCGTCAGCGACTCGCGCTTGTGCCGGAAGTGCCGGGGTACGACGGCCACACCGAGGTTCTCGTCCACGAGGTCGAGGAGACTGTGCACGTCGTTGACCTCCAGGGCGACCGTCCGGCGCACGCCCGCCTCGGCGAAGGCGGCGTCCGTGGTGCGGCGTGGTCCCCAGTCCGGGTGGAAGTCGACGAACACCTCGCCGCCCAGGTCCTCCGGGGTCACGGCCGCGCCGACGGCCGCGAGCCGGTGGCTCGGATGGCACAGCATGGTCATCGGCTCGCTGCTCAGCGGTACGGCACGCAACTGGTCGGTCTCGTCCCGTGTCCCGCGGACGGCGAAGGCCAGGTCCAGACGCCCCGCGGCCACCTCCTCGGCCAGCGCGCCCGAGCCCGCCTGCCGCAGACAGATCTCCACGTCCGGGTGCTGCCGCCGGAACGCGGCGAGGAGTCCCGCCACATGCACCCCGGCGATGCACTGCTCGGAGCCAAGCGCGAGCATCCCGCGCAGTACCCCCTGCACCGCGGCCACCGCCTCGTGGGCCGACCGCACCTGGGCGAGGATCCGCTCGGCCTCGCCGAGCAGCGCACGCCCCGCCGGGGTGAGCGTCACCCGGCGGGTGGTACGCACGAACAGCGGCGTCTGCAGCTCCCGCTCCAGCGCGCGGATCGAGGCCGACAGACCCGACTGCGACACCATCAGGCGTTCGGCGGCCCGGGTGAAGTGCTGGTCCTCGGCGACCGCGACGAAGTGCTGAAGATGGCGTAGTTCCATGATTGAGAAGCCTATCCGCTGAATTCCATCCGATTCTCCTGTTGGACCACTGCCCGTTCCCGGGGGAAGAGTAGGAACAGCAGGGATCACATCCGCCGTGCCAACCCCTCTGGAGTCGCGTTGTACACCGCACACACCGACCGTTACGCGGACATGCCCTACCGGCGCACCGGACGCAGCGGTCTGAAGCTCCCCGCGCTGTCGCTCGGCCTGTGGCACAACTTCGGACCCGACCGCCCCGTCGACACCCAGCGGGCCATCCTGCGCCGCGCCTTCGACCTCGGCGTCACCCACTTCGACCTGGCCAACAACTACGGCCCGCCGCCCGGCGCCGCCGAGTCCGCCCTCGGCGAGGCACTCAAGGCCGACTTCGCCCCGTACCGCGACGAACTCGTGATCTCCACCAAGGCCGGCTATCTGATGTGGCCGGGCCCGTACGGCGAATGGGGTTCGCGGAAGTACCTGCTGTCCTCGCTCGACCAGAGCCTGACGCGCATGGGCCTGGACTACGTCGACATCTTCTACTCGCACCGCCCCGACCCGGAGACTCCCCTGGAGGAGACGATGGGCGCCCTGCACACGGCCGTCCAGCAGGGCAAGGCGCTCTACGTCGGCATCTCCAACTACTCCGCCGAGCAGACCCGTGAGGCCGCCCGCATCCTGGGCGAGCTGGGCACCCCGCTCCTCATCCACCAGCCGCGCTACTCGATGCTCGACCGCCGCCCCGAGGACGAGGGTCTGCTGGACGCGCTGGACGAGCTGCAGGTCGGCTCCATCGTCTTCTCCCCGCTGGAGCAGGGCCTGCTCACCGGCCGCTACCTCAACGGCATCCCGGCGGACTCCAGGGCGGCGAGCGACAGCCCCTTCCTGAACTCCGACCGGATCACCGAGGACCTCGTGCAGCAGCTGCGCGCCCTCGACGACATCGCCAAGTCCCGTGGCCAGAGCCTCGCCCAGCTGGCCCTGGCCTGGGTGCTGCGCGGCGGCCGGGTCACCTCCGCCCTGGTCGGCGCGAGCAGCCCGCAGCAGTTGGAGGACAGCGTCGCGGCCATCGGCAACCTGGAGTTCTCCGACGAGGAGCTGGCGCGAATCGATGCGGTGATCAAGGCCTGATCTTTTGCCTGATCCTTTCTCGCTCCGATATGAACGGAACCGGGTGGTCGGCCGTACTGTCACGATGACGCCTCTTCCCGGTCGCCGGGATCAAGGAATCTGACGGATTCCGGCCAGGTCAGGCGGGTCCAGCCCCAGGTGGCGGGCTTTTGCACGGTACGGCTGTGAATTGCCTGTCCGCCCCGGCGGCCTTTTCGCTGGTGGTCATCGTGCCCTCCATTCCCAGTGGTCTTCGCTCCAGAGACCGCTGGGAAGCGGAGCGCCGATCGCCAATCCTGTGCTCCTCGGGAATCCCCGTAGATCCGCCGACGGTAAAAGAGACCGTCCCGTCGGATTCTGGTCCATACCTGCCAGGAATATGCCAGACGAATGCCTGGAGACTGGCCGGAAAGGCGTGGTGACAGAGTGTCAATAGTGAAGATACTCAACTGGTAGAACACCGCACGACCGAGTGAGCCGCAGGGAAAGCGAGGCAGGGCCGGCAGGCGATCGGGGGAAAGACCGTGCACGACGAGTTCCTTTGCCATGTCACGGCGTACGGCGTCTGTGCGGGCCGGCGAATAGGCGTACCGCTGGGTACGTATCGCGCGCCCACCCTGGCACTGGCCCTGTGGTGGTTACGGGACCGGGCGAACTGGATCGCCGAACGGCTCGATCCGCAGCCCGAGGAGCAGTACTTCCCCCCGAACTCGCTCATCCCGGTCGCCGCCACCGTGCCCGACGTCCCCGGTCTGCTGCGCGCCTGGAGCATGGACCAGTACCAACAGGAGCTGGTCGCCGACGAGTTGGCGGCCGGCCGGCTCGTCCGGATCGCCACGTACGACGAGACCACCGAGTACGAACTGCTCGCCGAGTCCGTCGACGCCCTGCGGATGCAGCGGACCACCCCGGCGCTGGTCGTCCCGGTCGCCTAGGTTGCGGGAGTTCGGAGCCCCTGGGGGCTGGCCAGGCGTATATAAGGACGAATCGCTAGAATTCTGGGCATGGCAGACCGGTCGGTTGCGCCGCCTGCGCCCGAACTCGTCCTGGAGACGGAGGCGGGCTCCACGTTGATGAGCCCGGGTCACGCCTATCACGTCGGACGCGACCCGCTCAGCGAGATCGTCATCGACGACGCCCGGGTCTCCTGGCACCACGCGGTGCTGCGGCAGGAGGACGGCCACTGGACGGTCGAGGACGAGAACAGCACGAACGGCACGTACGCCGACGGTCTGCGCGTCCATGAACGGGACATCGGACCTGGCAGCGTCCTGCGCTTCGGCAGCCCCGCCGACGGGCCACGCGCCGTCCTCGTCAGCCCGCCCCCGCCGGCCCGTGAACGCCCCTCGGCGGTCTCCATGCCCGGCATGACCGGCACCTTCCGCCAGCCGACCACCGTCCGGCCGCTGTCCACCCGTACCGTCCGCATCGGCCGCGCCGCCGACAACGACCTGGTCGTCGACGACCTCCTCGTCTCCCGCCGCCACGCCGAACTGCGCGCCCACCCGGACGGGACGTACGAGATCGTCGACCTCGGCAGCCACAACGGGACGTTTCTCAACGGCGGGCCCGTCGCCCGGGGGATCGTCGCGCCCGGTGACATCGTCGGCGTCGGACACTCCGCGTTCTGCCTGGTCGGCGACCAGCTCCAGGAGTACGTCGACACCGGCGAGGTCTCCCTCGACGTGCAGGACCTCACGGTCGCCGTCGACCACGGCCGCAAGACGCTGCTGGAGGGCGTGTCCTTCCCGGTGGGGGAGAAGTGCCTGCTCGCGGTCGTCGGACCCAGCGGCGCCGGCAAGTCCACCCTCCTCAACGCCCTGACCGGACAGCGCCCCGCCGACCACGGCACGGTCCTGTACGACGGGCGCGACCTCTACCGTGACTACGCCGAACTGCGCCAGCGCATCGGCCTGGTCCCGCAGGACGACATCCTGCACGCCCAGCTGACCGTGCGCGGAGCGCTCTCCTACGCCGCCGAACTGCGCTTCCCCCAGGACACCGCGAAGCAGGAGCGACGGGCCCGCGTCGACGAGGTGGTGCGTGAACTCGGCCTGGAACAGCGGGTCAAGCAGCCCGTGCACAGCCTCTCCGGCGGCCAGCGCAAGCGGGTCAGTGTGGCCCTGGAGCTGCTCACCAAGCCGTCGTTGCTCTTCCTCGACGAACCGACCTCGGGCCTCGACCCCGGGATGGACCGCTCGGTGATGCACATGCTGCGCGGCCTCGCCGACGACGGCCGGACCGTCATCGTCGTCACCCACAGTGTGCTCAGCCTCGACGTCTGCGACCGGCTGCTGGTGATGGCTCCCGGTGGCAAGGTCGCCTACTACGGGCCGCCCGAGGACACCCTCGCCTTCTTCGGGTACGAGCAGTGGCCCGAGGCGTTCGAGGCCTTCGAGCGCGACCGGGAACGGGACTGGGCGGGGGACTACCGCGCCTCGCCGTTCCACCGGCAGTACATCGTCAACTCGACCTCACAGCCCCGACTGCCGACTTCGGGCCCGGTCGCCACCACCCCGCCCCCGCCCAAACCGCAGAGCTGGGGCGCCCAGTTGAGCACCCTGGTACGCCGCTACACGGCCGCCCTGAGCGCCGACCGCACCTTCCTCGCCATCATGATCGCCGTGCCGTTCGTGATGGGCGCGATGGCCCGGGCACTGGCAGGCAGCAAGTTGACCCAGGAGACGGCGATGAACGCGCTGCTCATCCTGTGCGTCGGCGGAGTCCTGACAGGGGCGGCCAACGCCGTGCGCGAACTGGTCAAGGAGCGCGTGATCTACCAGCGCGAACGGGCCGTCGGCCTGTCCAGATCGGCGTACCTGATGTCGAAGGTCGTCGTCCTCGGGACGATCACCGTCGCCCAGGCCGTCGTACTGACGCTGGTCGCGCTGCTCGGCGTCGACCTCAACGCACCCGGCGGCGAGGGCGTGTTGATGCCTCCCCTCGTGGAGATCACGGTCGCCGTCGCGCTGCTCTCCTTCACGGCGATGATGCTCGGGCTGCTGGTCTCGGCGCTGGTCCGCAAGGAGGAGGTGACGATGCCGCTGCTCGTGCTGCTGGCCATCGTCCAGGTCGTGTTCTGCGGGGCACTGCTGAAACTCGACGGTGTCCCCGGTATCGAGCAGCTCTCCTGGCTGGTGCCCTCGCGATGGGCGCTCGGCGCGATGGCGGGGACCATCGGGCTGTCCCGGATCGTCCCCGGGGAGCTGACCGGCGACCCGCTGTTCGAACACTCGGCCGGGGTCTGGCTGCTCAACACGGGGATGCTGCTCGTGCTCTCGGTGGTCTTCGGCTATCTGGTCCTCCGGCTGCTGCGGCGGCACGAACCGGCTGTCATGCGGAAGTAGAAGGGGGCGGGAGAGGTGGGGTGGGTGAGATGACGTCCCCCGGTTTCCGGATCACCGGGTTCCGGCCCACGCATGTCGTCCCCGGGGACGGCATGGCCACCTGGGAGGAGCCGGACCCGTCCCGGCCCACGGTGCCCCTCGACGCGCTGTTGCCGGTCGAGCTGGTCGAGCGGCGCGGTGACTGGGGGCATGTGCGGTGTGCGAACGGCTGGTCCGCGTGGGTCGACGGACGGCTCCTGGTCGCCGTACCGCAGGACCCGCCCGCCGCGGGCGCCCCGCTCGCCCGCACCGCCGACCCACGGCCCCTGCTGGCCCGAGCGGAACAGACACTGGCCCGGTATCGCGGCGCCGTGGAGGAGTTGACCGGGGGCGCACTCGACCGGGAGTCGTTCCGGGGGCGTACGCACGGACAGCGGATCGGGATCGTCGTCGACGGGGAGTCCGTGTGGCTGTACGACGCCGAGCACGAGCGCTGGGTGTACACCGACGGCACCCGGCTCAGCACCTACGCCGCCGACCGGGAACCCGCCGCCCCCGCGCACGAACCGACCCAGGTGGTGCCCGACCTGGGCCACGCGCCCACCCAGGTCGTCAGGGACGACGGCGACGGCGGCGGCCGATGAACCGCGACCCGGACCGCGACACGCGTTCGCACGCGGGACGCCCCTCCGACCTGATCGGGAAGCAGCTCGCCGGCTACCGCGTCGAGGCGGAGATCGGCCGGGGTGGTATGGCCGTCGTCTACCGGGCCAGGGACCTGCGCCTCGACCGGACCGTGGCCCTGAAACTCCTCGCCCCGGAACTCGCCCGCAACGACACCTTCCGCAAACGCTTCACCCACGAGTGCCGGGTGGCCGCCGCGATCGACCATCCGCACATCGTCCCGGTCTTCGAGGCCGACGAGAAGGACGGCATCCTCTACATCGCGATGCGGTACGTCGAAGGCAGCGACCTGCGTCATCTCCTCGACCGCGAGGGCCCGTTGACGCTGACCGCCGCCACCCGTATCGCCGCCCAGGTGGCCTCCGCGCTCGACGCCGCCCACGAACACGGCCTCGTCCACCGGGACGTGAAACCCGGCAACATCCTGGTCGCCCGGGGCACCGACAGAGACCACCCCGAGCACGTCTACCTCACCGACTTCGGCCTGACGAAGAAGTCACTGTCCCTGACCGGCTTCACGACGGTCGGCCAGTTCGTCGGCACCCTCGACTACGTGGCCCCCGAGCAGATCTCGGGCCGCCCGGTCGACGGCCGCTGCGACGTCTACGGCTTCGCCTGCGTCGTCTACGAACTCCTCGTGGGCCACCCGCCGTTCCGACGCGACGACGACATGGCCCTGTTGTGGGCCCACCAGTACGACGAGCCGCCTCCGCTGACCGAGGAGCGCCCCGAACTCCCGGCCGCCGTCGACCCGGTGTTCGCGAAGGCCCTCGCCAAGACCCCCGACGACCGCTACGACTCCTGCCTCGACTTCATCGCCGCACTCCGCGCAGCCCCGACCTCGCCCACGGGGCACGCCACCACGAAGGTGGTCCGCCTGCCCGAGACCACCGAGGAACCCCCACCACAGCCTCCGGACTGGGCCCGCCCGGTGTTCACCCGGCACGGTCACCGACGGTCGGGGTAACAGGCGCTGGGGCGCGTACGGTCGGCGCTAACTCTGCCCGAGCCCACCCAACGGCACCCGTCGCGCGGACACCTTCCGGTACGAGATGCGCCAGCCGCCGTCGACCCGCACCACCGTGTCGTCGTACGTCACCGAGCCGCACGAACCGTCCGCCATGACGCCCAACCCCTTGGAACGGGCGTGCACTTGGCCGCCGGACCCCTCGGTGACGACGACGTTCGTGACGTGATGGGCGACAGGATTGGCCGCGCCGCGGGCGAGTGCCGCCTCCGTGAGCGAGGCGAGACCGGTGACCAGGTCCTGGCCGAAGTCGGAGAGGTCGTACACCACGTCCGGGGTGAACACCTCCGCCGTGCGGTCGAGATCCCCGTCGTCGACGAGGTGACCGTGCAGCGCGATCAACTCCGTGACGGCCAGCCGGTCTTCGGCACTCAACACCATGGCGCCACGCTCCCACGCCCGCCGGGCACCCGCCTAACGGATTTCGACTTCTCCCCGCCGATGCACCCGCCGGGCAAGGAGTGCCCCCAGGAACCCCGTGACCAGCCCCCACAGCAACGCCAGGCCGAGCGCTCCCCACAGTTGGGGTCGCAGGAACAGGCTGCCCGAGAGGTTGCCGCCGAAGTCGCCGAGGCCGAGGACGGACAGGCCGTAGTGGGCGTCGATCCGGCCGATCAGGCAGATCATCAGGACCGTGAGGGCGAGCGCGACCGCCATGTGCACGGCGTGCTGCCAGGCGCGCACGCGGGCCGGTGAGCGGGCCGCCATCAGGAACGCGGCGGCCAGCAGCAGTACGGCGTCGACCACCACCAGCCACCACACCTTGCCGTCGTAGTCGGCGAGGGTGTTCAGGTTGAGCCTGGCCGTTTCGTCGGTGCGCAGGACCTGGTCGAGGACGTGCGGCATCGGGAGTCCGAACGGGCCGTCCACCCGGCCCTCCCAGGTGGCGCCCAGTCCGGTGGTGAGGGCCAGCCAGACCAGGTTCGGCATACCGAGGAGGACCAGCGCGAGGGACTGCGCGGGCTGTCCGCGCGTCACCGCCACGACCAGCGCGATCACGGTCCCGGTGGCCACGAAGACGAGCAGCAGCACGACCATGGCGTACGCGGCCGGACGTACCGACTCCTGGAACCGCAGCAGCCGCGCCGGCAGCGGGGCCCCGCGCGAGACCAGCAGGGCCAGCACCAGGACGCCCGCCAACCACAGCACACCGGCGAGAAGCGTCAGCGGTACGTCCGTCTCGAAGCCGATCTGTGGTGAGGCGCCGAAGATGTCGCCGATGTCGGCGAGCGTGCCGTCGCCCAGCGAGACCGCGAAGGTCTGACGGGCCGCGAACGCCAGACCGGTCAGACCCAGCAGCCACAGGACGGCGATCCGCGCGGCCCAGCCCGCCAGCTCGCGGGCACCGGCGACGGCCCGGTGCCGCAGCGGGCGCAGAAAACCCGCGCCGGTCACCAGCGCCCCGACGAGCGTCACCGACAGCGGCATCACGGTCAGACCGCCCGCTGTCTCGGCGAGACCTCCGGCGTCGCCCGTGAGGTCGACGGTCCCGCCGACCGCCGTCACGACGGTGGCCGTGACGACCCGGGGGAACGCGCCGTCCGGCAGATCGCCCGCACCGGCCGCCCACAGCCCCAGCCCGGCGGCCAGCACCATGGCGGCCAGGCCGGTCAGCACCACGGCCAGTGCCTGCACCCAGCCGTGCCGGGAGACGGTCCGCTCCTCGCCCAGGATCGGCACGGGAGCGGGGGTTCGCGTGCTCACCCTGCCACGCTAAGCAGCACTCGGGTGGTGCGCCTGTCGGGGCTCCGGCCGAACGGAGCGAAGGCGTCCGCTTGCGGGCGGCCCGGGGGCGGGGCGCACAATGGGCACGTTGTGGAAGAAAGCGGCAGGAATCGGGGCGAGTGCCGCAGGAGCCCACGTCGGAAGAAGAGCCCGTGAGCGTCGAACAGCCGTCCTCCGACCGCCCCACCGGACCGCCCTCCGGCCCTCTGTCCGGCTCCTCCCAGCCGCCCGCAGGCCCACCGTCCCAGCCGCCCACCGACGGCGGAGGTGGCGGGGGCGGCACGGGAGAAGGGCCCGGGCGCGACCCCGCCTGGTGGAGGTCGGCGCCCCGCATCGCCGTGCTCGCCACCTCGGTCGTGGTCGCCGTCGCCCTGATCGTCGTCCTCACCCGCTCCGACAGCGGCTCCGCGGGCACCTCCGACCAGGCGGGCGGCGAGGTCTTCCTCCAGGCCGCCGACAAGTCGGGCCCCGACCCCTTCACCGAGTCCACGGCCAAGGACAGCTCCGCCCCGACGGCCGCAACCCCCACCGCCACGGTCTCGGAGACAGCCACCGCGAACGTCGTACGGCGCGTGGACGGCGGCGCGGCCGGCCTCTACGGCGGCACCCGCAAGGTCGCCAGCTGCGACGTGGAGAAGCAGATCCGGGTGCTCCGGGCGGCCCCCGCGAAGAACGGCGCCTTCGCCTCGGTCCTCGGCCTTCAGCCGGCCGGGGTCCCCGCGTATTTGCGCTCGCTCACCCCCGTACAGCTGCGCATGGACACCCGTGTCACCAACCACGGCTACCGGGACGCCGCCGCCACCACCTACCAGGCCGTCCTCCAGACCGGCACGGGCGTCCTCGTCGACGACCGCGGGCGCCCGCGCGTGCGCTGCGCATGCGGCAACCCGCTCACCGACCCGGTACGGCAGAGCGCCGCCCGCCCGCGAGGCGACGCGTGGCCGTCGTACCGCACCTCGAACGTCGTCTACGTGGCGCCCGCCGTCACGGTCGTGAACATCTTCGTCGTGTACGACCCCGACCGCCGTGACTGGTTCCACCGGCGCCCGGGCGACACGGGCGGCAAGGACAAGAAGACCGATCCGCCGGTCAAGGATCCGACCCCGTCCGTGAGTTCGTCGGAGAGGTCGTCGACGCCGTCGCAGGGGTCCTCGGAGCCCTCGTCGCCGGACCCCTCGGAGCCGAAGTCCTCGAAGTCCTCGGAGCCGACGTCCGCGGCGCCCGGTCTGCTGCCGCAGCGGTCACCGGTGCCGTGTGTGTCCTCGCCCACCGCGTCGCCCGCGTCACCGGCCGCAACGGACACCGCGGACCCGTCCGCCACACCCTGCCCGTCGGCATCGAGCGCGCCTCCCTCCTCCTCGTCCCCGGCCCCCGAGTCGTCACAGTCTCCGCCCGACGAGAGCCTGTCGGAGAGGGCGCCCGAGTCGGTCTCCACCTCGCCGTCCTACTGAGGTTCCGTCAGGGGCGAACGCAGCCTCCGGGGACAGGGGGACTGCGTCGCGCGGCTCGGGGTACGAGCAGTGATGCGACCGGGTCCGGCTGGACCGGTCACCGAGAGAGAAACGCATGATCGACCACCTGGGCGGAGCAGTGATACCGACTGGTTTCGACGCGCCCGTCGAACCGCTGCGACGGGCGACGCACTTCACCGGCGAACCGGGCTGCATAGCGGAGGCACGCGCCTTCGCCGAGCACTTCCTGGAGCAGCTGAGGAAGGAGTGGTGTGCCCCGGCAGACGGGCGTGCCGACGGTGAACTGGTGCTGGTGGTGAGCGAGTTGGTCACCAACGCGGACCGGCACAGTCACGGACCGTACGTCCTCGAACTCGAGGGCACGGACACCGCCGTGACGGTGTCCGTGTACGACAGCAGCGCCGCGCTGCCCCTGCGCTACCCGCGGGACCCGGAACGGATCGGGCGGCACGGTCTGGAGATCGTCCACGCGCTCGCCACCGAGGTGACGGCGCGCAGGGTGCCGGTCGGCAAGTACGTGCGCGCCGTGCTGCCGCTCAACCAGAGCCAGGGAGCCGGCCGGTCATCGGCGCAACCGGCGAGGCAGGCGTAGTCCGAGGACTACGCCTGCCTCCGTGGCGGGGTCCGGGTGGGTCAGGCGTAGTCCAGCTCGCCGAGCATGCCCTCGCGCAGCCCGGTGATGATGCGCTTGATCAGCCGGGAGACATGCATCTGCGAGCAGCCGAGCAGCTCGCCGATCTCCGCCTGGGTGGCCTCCTCGACGAACCGCAGATGGATGATCTGCCGGTCGCGGTCGCTGAGTTCGGCGAGCAGCGGGGCGAGCGACTGGAAGTCCTCGACCAGCCGCATCCCGTGCTCCTCGACCCCGATGAAGTCGGCCAGCACGGCTTCGCCGTCCTCGGGCCCGTCGCCGGTCAACGCGGCGTCGAGCGACGCGGAGTTGTAGCCGTTGGCGGCTATCTGGCCCTCGACCACCTCTTCCTCGGGCAGGTTCATCAGGGTGGCGAGTTCGGCGACCGTCGGATCGCGGTCCAGCCTGCTAGCCAGTTCCTCACGGGCCTTGGCCAGTTCGACGCGCAGCTCCTGGAGCCTGCGCGGAACGTGCACCGCCCAGGTCGTGTCGCGGAAGAACCGCTTGATCTCACCGATGATGTACGGCAGCGCGAACGACGTGAACTCCACCTCGCGGGACAGCTCGAACCGGTCGATGGCCTTGATCAGGCCGATCATCCCGACCTGGACGATGTCCTCCATGTCGTCGCCGCGGCCCCGGAAACGCCCGGCGGCGAACCGCACGAGCGACATATTCATCTCGATCAGGGTGTTGCGCGCGTACTGATGGTCGTGCGTGCCCTCTTCGAGTTCGGTGAGGCGCTGGAAGAACTGGCGGGACAGCTCCCGTGCGTCACGAGGGGCCACCTTTCGCGGTTCCGGGACTCCGGGCAGTGGGGCGTCACCCGTCCTGGTCCTGGCGGTGTCCTCGACGACCTCTGCCTTCGACCGGATCATGGCGGTGTCCATTACCTGTACCTCTCCCACGAAACATCACACTACGGATGATGGAACCGTTCCGGAATGCGCGTACCCGGTCAGCCGCCGAGCATGCCACCTGTGATGTTCCCTACCCGGAACGGGTGGACGCCAGGTGTGAAAAGCCCACGGAACGACGGGTGTTGACCTGCCGGTAAGGTCCGTGGCGCCGGTCGGGGCGGCGGCGTAGACACCGTGGGGCGATTGCTGGCCACCGGTCGGGGGATCGGCGTAGGAGACCCGCTTGCTCAGGACACCCGGGTCGCCGTGATCAGCTCGTGGAGGTAGCGCTTGGTGATCCGGCCGCCGTACCGCGTCTCGATCAGGTCCCGGATGCAGGCGAGCAGGCCCTGTCGGGAGGGCGCGTCGAGTGCCCGGTGGCTCGAGTAGGTGAGCAGGACGTCGATGTACTCGTCGACGGTGTACGCGATGTCCCGGGCGTGGCGCCGGACGGTGACGTCGGTGAAGTGCTCGGAGCGGTCCCACTCTTCGGTGTCCGTCGAGGTGTCGGCCTCGTCGACCTGTTGCAGATCGGGTGGCGTGGCCGGGTCCCAGTGCTCGTAGCAGCGCTGCACCCGATCGAAGAAGTCGACCGTGCCGCCCTTGACGTGGTGGGTGGTGACGACGGCGAACGTGCCGCCCGGCCGTAGTGCCCGGGCCGCCCTGGGAAGTCGTGTCGCCGGGTCGAGCCAGTGGAACGCGGTCGCCACGACGACCAGGTCGAACGGCTCGGGCGGCAACGGCCACTGCTCGAAGTCGGCGACCGTCACCTCCGCGAGCGGGAACGCCCGCAGATTGCGCCGGGCCACCTCCGCGAGGGACGGGCCCAGTTCGACGGCCGTGATCCGGCAGCCCAACTCGGCGAGCGAGACGGTGAGTTGGCCCGTGCCGGGAGCGATCTCCAGGACGCGGCTGCCCGGACCGAGGCCGGCCACGCGGGCCAGGTCGTCCACGAGGGCTTCCGGATACCGGGGGCGGGCCCGGTCGTACAGTTCCGCCGCCTCGTCGAAGGTGTCACGCAGCATGCTCGCTCGCCCCTTTTGCCTGTTCGCCCCGCCGTGAGGATTCCACCCAGGGCAGAATGCCGATCCCTTCCCTCCGAGGCGACGGCTTTTAGGCTGAAGGGGTGAGCAATCAAGCGCCGAACCAGGCCCGCGTGATCCCGCTGCGTCCGAAGACCACGCCCGCACCGGCCCCCGCCGCCCCGGTGGCCCCGCCGGTGCCCACACCCAAGGAGCCGCTCTTCCGCGACCTGGTCGGCGACGTCCTGCGCCGCGAACGGCTCGCGCAGGAACGCACGTTGAAGGACGTGGCCGACGCGGCCAGGATCTCCATGCCGTACCTGTCCGAGCTGGAGCGGGGCCGCAAGGAGGCCTCCTCGGAGGTTCTCGCGGCCGCAGCCCACGCCCTCGGCCTGGGCCTGGGGGACCTGCTGTCCCTGGCCCAGACCGAGCTGACGCGGCACACCCTGAGCCGGACGCGGACGACCACCGGCACTCCGTACAACGGGCTCTGCCTGGTCGCCTAGCGGCCCGGCCCGGTCAGGCCCTGGCCAGACGCCGGCTCACCACCTCGTCGGCCAGGCCGTACGCCACCGCCTCCGCGGCGGTGAACACCTTGTCGCGATCCATGTCCGCGCGCAGTGTCGTCACGTCGTGGTGCGTGTGCCGCGAGAGCACCTCCTCGACCTGTGCGCGGATCCGGACCATCTCCCTGGCCTGCACGGCCAGGTCGGAGACCATGCCCCGGTGTCCGCTGCTCGCGGGCTGGCCGAGCAGCACCCGCGCGTGTTCGAGGACGAACCGACGCCCGGGATCGCCCCCGGCCAGCAGCACGGCCGCCGTCGAGGCCGCCTGGCCGACGCAGAACGTCGAGATCGGCGCCTGGACGTACGTCATGGTGTCGTAGATCGCCATCAGCGAAGTGAACGAGCCGCCGGGCGAGTTGATGTAGATCGCGATCTCGTTCTCCGGCGACGACGCCTCCAGATGCAGGAGCTGCGCGATGACGACGTTGGCGACGCCGTCGTCGATCTCGGTGCCGAGGAAGATGATCCGCTCGGAGAGGAGGCGGCTGAACACGTCGTACGACCGCTCGCCCTGCGGGGTCCGCTCGACGACGTTCGGAATCGTGTACGTCCCCATGTCAGAGCCCCATCCGTCGTCGAGAGGCGGCCGGGCGTACGTCGGCCAGCGAGCCGACGACCTGGTCCACCATGCCGTACTCCTGGGCCTGTTCGGCCGTGAACCAGCGGTCGCGGTCGCCGTCCCGCGAGATCGTCTCCTCGCTCTGGCCGGTGTGCCGGGCCGTGATCCGCTCGATGGCCTTCTTCGTGAACTCCAGGTTCTCCGCCTGGATCTCGATGTCGGCGGTGGTGCCGCCGATGCCTGCCGACGGCTGGTGCATCATGATCCGCGCGTTCGGCAGCGCGTACCGCTTGCCGGCCGCGCCCACGCTGAGCAGGAACTGGCCCATGCTGGCCGCGAATCCCATGGTCAGTGTGGACACGTCGTTCGGGATGAGCTGCATGGTGTCGTAGATGGCGAGGCCCGCCGTCACCGAGCCGCCGGGGCTGTTGATGTACAGGCTGATGTCGGTGCGCGGGTCCTCCGCCGACAGCAGGAGCAGCTGGGCGCAGATGCGGTTCGCGGAGACCTCGTCGACCTGCGTACCGAGGAACACGATGCGCTGGGCGAGCAGTTGGGCGGCGAGATGGTCGTCGAACCGGGAAGGCGGGGTGTCGCCCTCCTCGGCCCGGGGCAGCAGGGCCGGCCAGGGACCGGCGGCGGTGAGTGGGGACATCGGGGCTCCTGGGTGAGAGATGGGGGCGCAGGTCGTCGTACGGCGGATCGCTCCGCGCTCCCCACTCTCGGCCCGACTCGAGGTCAGCGGCCGGTTTCTCGGCCTGCGGCAGATTCGCTGTCGGCAGAGCCGTCGGTCCGGCCCGGTTCACCGGCCCGCCAGGGGCGGAGCTTCTCGGGGTTGCGCACCGCCCAGATGCGTCTGATCCGGTCGCCCGCGATCTCGAACGCGAACACGGTCGCGACGGTGCCGCCCTGGTAGGCCACCAGGCCGGGCAGACCGTTGACCGTGCACTCCACGAACGTCGTGCGGTCGCCCGCCACCCGGGCGATCTCGGCGTAGGCACGCGCGATCCGCTCACTGCCGACGAGCGGGTGCACGTGGGTGACGGCCAGCCCGCCGCCGTCTGCGGTCGCGGTGGCGTCGGGGTCGAGCAGGCCGATCAGGGCTTCGATGTCCTTGGCCTCCCACGCCGCCCTGAACCGCTTGACGATGGCGGCCTGCCCCGCACTCGGGCCCGCCGGTGTCCGCGCGGTGCGGATGCGACGGCGGGCGGACGAGGCCAGTTGGCGGCATGCCGCCGGGGTGCGGCCGACGATCTCGGCGACCTCGCCGAAGGGGTAGCGGAAGACGTCGTGCAGGACGAACGCGACACGTTCGGCCGGGGTCATCGAGTCGAGGACGACCAGGAAGGCCATCGTCACCGACTCGTCGAGGGTGATCCGATCGGCCGGGTCGGTGACTCCGGTGCCGGGGCGCCCGGTGATCCACTCCGAGGGTTCGGGCAGCGGTTCCGGGATCCAGTCGCCCACGTACGTCTCCCGCCTGGCGCGCGCCGAGCCGAGCAGGTTCAGGCAGATCCGGCCGGCGACGGTCATCATCCAGGCGCCGGGCGACTCGATGGCCCGCTGCTCCCGTTCGGACATGGCGTACCAGCGGGCGTAGGTCTCCTGCACGACGTCCTCGGCGTCGGCGAGGGACCCGAGGAGCCGATAGCCGAGGTTGAACAGACGACGCCGCTCGCCCATGATCGCGCCGAGGTCCGGATCGTCCCGATCGTCGCCCGGCTCGGCTCTGGTGGTCATGGTTCGGCCGCCTCCCTCGTTCACTCGCTTCTCCGCCTCTACCCGTTACGACAGGACAGCGCATCGGAATGTGAGGCCGACGCGCCACCTCACAATCCGCGGGGCCGCGTTGTCGTACCGGCGAGGACGACAACAAGAAGGAGAGAGGCCCACTGATGAACGACTTCCAGGCCATCGCGGACCGCGTCGAGATCGAGGCACTGCGCGGCGAGTTCACCGACGCGGCGATGATGCGCGACCGGCCCCGCCTGGCGTCGCTGTTTCTACCGGACGGCGCCCTGCGCATGCCCAACATCCCCGTCGAGCTGGTCGGCCGCGACGAGATCCTTGCCGGGGGCGAACGCTTGCAGAGCCAGTGGGACTTCTTCGTACAGACCACTCACCCGGGCACGATCCTGCTCGACGGCGACACCGCGACCGGCCGCGCCTACATCCAGGAACTCGCGCGCACCCTCGACGGACGCCAGGGCTTGAACTACGCCGTCTACCACGACCGTTACCAGCGCACCGGGGAGGGCTGGAGGTTCGCCGAGCGGCGGTACGAGGTCAGATACCTCGACACCTCCCCGCTGGCGGGCACGGCACCCGACGCGGCACAGGGCGGCTCCGGGACCACCCCGGCCCCGGCCGCGTCCTTCGCCGACCCGGTACCGGCCGAACGGCTGGAGCGGGCAGCCGCCGCACTCCGTGCCAACGGCTTCGGCGTCGAGATCCTCGACGACGCCGCAGCCGCGCGCGTCCGCGTCAAGGACCTGGTCCCCGAGGGCGCGAGTGTGCTCACCGGAGCCAGCGAGACCCTCCGGCTGTCCGGCATCGACGAGGACATCAACACCGGCGAGCGGTACGACGCCGTCAGGCCGCGCGTCCTGGCCATCGACCGGGCCACGGGCGCCGACGAGATCCGCAGGCTGGTCGCCGGCCCCGACTTCGTCGTCAACAGCGTCGCCGCCGTCACCGAGACCGGCTCGCTCGTCCTCGCCTCGGGCAGCGGCAGCCAGCTCCCCGCCAACGCGGGCGGCGCCGCCCGCGCGATCTGGATCGTCGGCGCGCAGAAGGTCGTACCCGACCTGAGCACGGCCCTGCGCCGCGTCGAGGAGCACGCCCTCCCGCTGGAGAACGTCCGCGCCCAGGCGGCGTACGGCGTGCCGAGCGCCGTCAACCGCCTGCTCGTCCTCAACGCGGAGCCCCACCCGGGGCGGGGCACCGTGCTGCTGCTCCGCGAGGCCATCGGATACTGATCCGGCCCTGGGCAGGGGCTCAGGCCATCCGGTCCTCGGGCGACAGGTGTTCCACGGTCCTGCCGGTCTCCGTGAAGGTGCGGGTCACATGGCCCGAGGTGTACACCCACAGGATGCGCAACGGGGTGCTTCCGATGTTGCGGAAGAGGTGGGGGAGAGGGGACGGGACGTACGTGGTGTCGAACCGCTCCAGTTTCGTCACCTCGCCGTCGACCCAGACCTCCGCCTCGCCCTCCAGGATCGTCACGTGCTCGTCGCAGTTGTGCGAGTGCAACGGCGCCCCGGAGCCGACCGGGTACACGCTCATCCCGCTGGTGATCCTGTTCTCCCCGCCGGCCGACGGCGTGGTGATCAGCGGCGTCGAGACGACCGCACCGCCACGGCTGAGCGGCGGTACCGACGAGACCTTGATGATCGTGGTCATCCGGGAGTTCCTCTCCACTTCACGGTGATGCGCGTCGACTGACGGTAGGTCGCACACCCGCGCATGGGTGCCCTCCGGCGTGCAGTTTTACCTTGCGTTCCGGGAGGGGTGAGCTTCGCGGACCCGGCTGTACCGTCGGCTCGCATCGCACGGCTCGCGAATGCGTGCCGGACACGCGCCGCACAGAAAAGGCAGGTATCGGCCGATGAGGCTCCCCGTTCTCAGCGAAGAGGAAATGGACCCGCGGCAGCGGGAGTTGGCCGCCCGGATCGCCGGGCGTCGCGGCGCCGTCCGTGGACCCTTCCGGGTCTGGCTGCACAGCCCGGAGATGTGCGAGCGGGCGGAGTCCCTCGGCGCCTTCGCCCGCTTCGACTGCGATCTGCCCAAGCATCTGCGCGAGCTGAGTCTGCTGATGGCCGCCCGCAACTGGGACGCGCAGTACTCCTGGAACGCGCATGTGCACCAGGCGATCGAGGCGGGCATCCCGGAGGCAGCCGTGAAGGCCGTCGCCGAGAAACGGGAGGCGGTCTTCGACAACGAGGCGGACCAGGCCTTCTACCAGTTCTGCCGGGAGATCCTGGAAGAGCACTTCGTCACCGACGAGACCTTCGCCCGCGCCCTCGGCCACTTCGGCTCCAAGGGCCTGGTCGACACCATCGGCGCACTCGGCAACTTCACCATGCTCGGCATGTGCCTCAACACCTTCCAAGTGGACCTCCAGGCCGACAAGGAGCCCCCGTTCCCCGACGTGCGCGGGTACGGGCGCGTGGCACCCGACGGCGACCAGCCGTGACTCCGCACGCCGGTACGGCACCCCGCGAGGCGATACTGCGCGTCAGGGGCGTCACCAAGAGCTTCGGCGGGGCGACCGCGCTGAAAGGCGTCGACCTCGATCTGTACCCGGGCGAGATCCACGCGCTGATGGGCATGAACGGCGCAGGCAAGTCGACCCTGGTGCAGATCCTCTCCGGAGTCCACCAGGCCGACGGCGGCACCATCGAGATCGGCGGGCAGGAGCACTCCGCGCTGACCGTGCGCAAGGCCCGCAAGCTCGGTATCGCGTGTGTGCCGCAGCGCCGTGAACTGGCGATGGGGCTGACCGTCGCCGAGAACGTCATGCTCGGCGACCTGCCCACCCGGGGCCGTGCCGTGCGCTGGCGGGCCGTCAGGGACGAGGCGCGCAGCGCGCTGTCGGGCCTCGGCATCGACATCGACGTGGAGCGCGTCGCCGGCACCCTCACCGTCGCCGAACAGACCATGGTCGAGGTGGCCCGCGAGGTCCGGCGCGGGGGCCGGGTCCTGATCCTCGACGAGCCGACAGCCTGCCTCAGCGCCAAGGACGCCGACCGGATCCGTGGACTGGTGCGCACCCTGCGGGACGACGGGGTCGCCGTCGTCTACATCTCGCACTACATCGACGAGGTCATGGCGGTCGCCGACCGTCTCACCGTCCTGCGCGACGGGGAGGTGGTCACCACCGCCCCGGCCACCGGGATGGACCCCGTGTCGCTGGTCCGCAGCATGGTCGGCCGGGACGTCGTCTCGCAGCGGCCCGAGCGGCCCGCCCCGAAGCACGAGAGCGGCCTGACCGTACGCGGCCTGAGCCATGGCCGGGCCGTCCAGGACTTCACCGTCGACGTGCGCAGGGGCGAGATCGTCGCCGTCCTCGGACCCGCGGGCGACGCCCAGTCACGGCTGTTCGACCTGCTCTCCGGACGGCAGCGCCCCGACACCGGCGAACTGCTCGTCGACGGCCGCGCCGTGCCCTTCGGCCGGGTCGCGGCCTCGCTCGCCAGCGGGCTGCGCTGTGTCACCGGCGACCGCCGGACCCTGGGGCTGGTCCCGGGGATGACCCTGGACGAGAACCTGATGCTGGCCGGCGACCGCTTCGCCCGCCGCAGACTGCACCGCCGAGGTGAACTCGCCCGCCGCGCCGCCCCGTTGCGCAGCAGCTACGGCGTGGTCGCCCTCACCGGCAACCCGCCCGTGGGCGCGCTGTCCGGCGGCAACCAGCAGAAGGTCCTGCTCGGAAAGTGGCTGGAGACCGAGCCGGTCGCCTGCTTCCTGGAGGACCCCACCAACGGCGTCGACGTCGCCGCCATGGCCGACATCCACGCCCTGGTCGACGACCTCGCCTCGCGTGGCGTGGCCGTCCTGCTCGCCTCCTGCTCCGCCGAGGAGGTCATGCGCCTCGCCGACCGGGTCGTCGTCGTCAGCGCCGGGCGCACGGTCGCGGAACACGACATCACCGCCATCACCCGCGACGAACTCGTCGCCACCGCACTCGGAGGTCAGCCGACGTGAGCCTCAAGACCCCCTCCGCCACTCCGGACGTCGCGGCCGGCCCGGCGCGGCGCCCCGCGTCCCGGCTGTCGGCGCACGCCCTGCTGCGTGTCCCGCACGGCGGTCTGGTCGTGGTCCTCGTGCTGGTGGCCGTGTTCACCGCCGTCCAGGCGGACTCCTTCACCAGCTCGCAGAACCTCCTGAACGTGCTGCGGCAGATCAGCGTGACCGCCGTCATCGCGGCCGGGCTGACGCTGCTGATGACCGCGGGCGGCATGGACTTCTCCATGGGCAGCAACGCGGCCGTCACCGTGTCGGTGGGCGCGACCCTCCTGCACGACGGCCGGCCCACCGCCGTCACCGTGCTGGTCACGCTCCTCCTCGCCACCGTGATCGGCCTGCTCAACGGCCTGGTCGTGACCTTCACCCGGGTCGCCCCGTTCGTCGCCACCCTCGCCTCCGCGATGCTGCTCGACGGCGTCGCCCTGCTCGTCCTCGACGGTGAGTCCATCACCATCGGGCAGCGCATGTGGGCCCTCGGCAACGACAAGGTGCTCGGCATCCCCTACCTGTGCGTCGTCGCGGTCCTCGTGCTCGCCGCGATCGGACTGGCGATGCGGTTCACCACCTTCGGCCGGGACGCCTTCGCGATGGGCGGCAACGAGTACGTGGCCCGCCTCAGCGGCATCAACGTCTCCGGCCGCAAACTCGCCCTGTACGCCCTTGCCGGCGCCCTCGCCGGTCTGGCCGGGCTGATGCTGCTGTCCCGGCTCGGTGCGGCGGCCCCCAACACCGGTGGGCTGCAACTCCAGTTGACCGCCGTCGCCGCGGTGGTCATCGGCGGCACCTCGCTCGCGGGCGGCCACGGCACCGTCGTAGGAACCGTCCTCGGCGTGGTGCTGCTCGGCGTCGTCGCCAACGCGCTGAACCTGCTCCAGGTCAACAGCTACTACCAGTTCGTCGTGACCGGCGGGGTACTGCTCGTCGCGGCGATAGTCAACGAGTTCCAACGCAAGTCGACACCGGGCCACTGAGCGGGCCCGGCGAAGTCCACTGCAACTCGGCAGCGAACCCCAATGGGGCGCGCCCCAAAGGGGCGCGGGGAACTGCGCGACCAGCCACGACGGCGCCGCACCCGAACTGACACTTACTTAGTGCCGCACTCCCCAACCTTCCCCTCAAAGACGCAGGAAAGGCCGACCCATGAAGCCCACGACCCGTCCCCGCCGCACCACCACCGCGGCCTCGCTCCTCAGCACCGCCGCCCTCGTGCTCGCAGGCTGCGGCACCGCGGACGAAGGCTCGGGATCCGCCGGAGGCGCCCTCACCCTCGGGTTCGTCAACGGTGCGAACACCCACTTCCACCAGTGTCTGCTCAAGTCCGTCGAGCAGACCGCCAAGGCGGAGAAGGCCACCGTCTTCTCCGCCAACTCCAAGCAGGACGCGGCCACCGAGCTGTCCAACATCGAGGACATGATCGCCCGGAACGTGGACGCCCTGATCGTCCAGACCGTCAACGTCGATGCCCTCGAAGGCGACATAGCCAAGGCCAAGAGCGCGGGAATCCCGATCTTCCTCACCTCCGTCGCCACCTCCGACCTGTCGGACGTCCTGGGCGTGGCCAAGGTCGACCTGAAGAAGGTCGGCGCGCTGGACGCCGGATGGATCGCGAAGGACGCCGCAGGCAAGGACGTGAAGGTCGGCATCGTCGCGGGTGCCCCGGGCGCCGCCTCCGACCTGCTGGTGGGCGGGTTCGAGGCCGCGCTGCCGGCCACCGCGAAGGTGGTGGCGAACCAGCCCGGCATGTTCAACCCGGCCAAGGCGCAGGACGTCGCCGAGAACATGATCCAGGCCCAGCCCGACCTGGACTATGCCTTCGTCGCCAACGAGGAGATGGCCTTCGCCGTCCGCAAGGCCTTCGACGCGGCCGGTGCGAAGGGCGTCAAGATCGTCACCGTCAACGGCACCGAGGACGGCATCGCCGCCGTCGAGAGCGGGCAGCTGTCCGCGACCGTGGCCAACTCGGCCATGTCGATCGGTGAGACCGCGGTGAAGAACACGATCGGTCTGCTCGACAAGGCGCAAGGTGTTGACAAAATTGCCAACATTCCTCTTGTCTTGGTCACCAAGGACAACGTGAGCGACGCACCCCAGTACTGCCCGAAATAGAGGCCCATATATGGATCGCTTGCTCCTCATGCACAGCTTTGTCACTGTCGCTCAGGTCGGCAGTTTCAGCGGAGCCGCCAAGAAGCTGGGCTCTTCCGGCTCACTGGTGTCACGGCACGTCGCCGAACTGGAACGGCAGGTGGGTGTCCGGCTGGTCAATCGCACGGCCCGTTCCGTCAGCCTCACCGAACCGGGGCAGAGATACTCCGAATTCGCCGCGCGCATTCTGGGGGAAATCGAGGCGGAGGACGCCGGAATAGCCCAACTCCACGACCGGGCCGAAGGGACCCTGAGCATCATCTGCCCCAAGTGGATAGGCAGCCTGGATCTCGGGGATGCCATCGCCGCGTTCTCCGCCGAGCATCCGAAGATCCAGGTCCGTTTCGAACTCGGCGGAATGTCCGACCGGACGTACGACTTCCTGGACAGCGGATTCGACGTCGCCTTCCACACCCGGGACCTGAGGGACTCCAGCGTCCGGCTCAAGAAGATCTCCTCGCTGCCCTTCGTGCTCTGCGCGTCCGAGGCGTACATCAAACGGCACGGCGCCCTCGCCCACCCCAACGACATCGCCGCCCACGACTGCCTGGTCCACGTCAACGACCCGGTGTGGCGCATCGGCCACGGCCACGCCAGCACCCTGCACAAGATCCGCAACATCGCGTTCTCGTCCAACTCCTACATCGCCCTGCAGAAGGCGGCCCTCCATGGCCGGGGCATCGCCCTGCTCCCACAGCGTCCGGCGTACGACGATCTGCTCTCCGGCGCCCTCCAGGTGCTGCTGCCCGACCTGGCCGTGCCCGACCGCCCCCTGTACGCGATCTATGGCCCCGGACAGGACGCCCCGCGCAAGGTCAGCGTGTTCCTCGACTTCCTCGCCGGGTGGTTCTCGCAGAATCCGATGCCGGCGATCCGGCCGTAATCGCAAGAAACGATTGCACACCTCGTGCGGCTCGGGACATTGAGGCTGTCGCACCCCGGTACCTACGCTCACGAGGCGACCCGGAAACGAGGAATCCATGGGAATCCAGAGAATCGAATCGGTCACCTACAGCGTCGACGGACTCGACGAATGCGCCCGGTTCTTCGACGACTTCGGGCTCTTCCCGCTGGAGCGGACCGACGACCACGCGGTGTTCGAAACACTGACCGGTCAGACGCTCCATCTCGACGCCTTCCCGAGCTCGCTGCTGCCGCCCCCGGTGGAGTCCGGGCCCACCCTGCGCGAGGTCGTGTGGGGCGTCGACACCCGGGAGGAGCTGGAGCGCCTGGTCGCCGCGGCCGGCAAGGACCGCGCGGTGCGCGAGAGTGCCGACGGCGTCCACCACACCGTGGACGAGACCGGCTTCGGCGTCGGGCTGGCCCTGGCCCGGCCGAAGCCGGTGCCCGTCATCCCGCGGCCCGCCAACGCGCTCGGCAACGTCGACCGCTGGAACACCGCACTGGAGCCGATCGAACGGGTCCGTCCGCTGCGGATGTGCCATGTGGCCCTCAACATCGCCAAGTTCGGCAAGGAGGAGGCGGTCGCCTTCTACACCGAGCGCCTCGGCTTCCGGCCCACCGACGTGGTGGAGCCCATGGGCGTGTTCATGCAGGCCCCGGGCGACGACGACCAGCACACCATGTTGCTGTGCCACCGCCCCGACCGGGCCGGCGTCAACCACATCGCGTACGAGGTCCCCGGCTTCGACGATGTGATCGAGGGCGGCAACTACATGATCGAGCACGGCTGGCGGGAGGCCCGCAGACTCGGCCGCCACACCATCGGCTCCAACGTCTTCCGTTTCCTGCACGCCCCCTGCGGCGGTCGCGTCGAGTACGCCGCCGACATGGACCGGGTCGACGACACCTACGAGACCCGCGTCCACGAGACCACCCCGCCCCACCACATCTGGGCCCTGCGCACCAACCGCGACCAGGACGCCACCGCTTCCTGAACCGCCTTTGCCGGCCTCCGACTTGCTTCGCCCGCCTGCCTGAGAGGCACCCATTCCATGACCACCACAGACCACGGCTACCCCGCCGTCCGCATGTACATCGCGGGCGAGTGGTGCCAGGGCGGCACCGGCGGTACCGCCCCGATCGTCAACCCGGCCACCGAGGAGGTGATCGGAGAGGTACCGCTGGCCACCACCGCCGACCTGGACCGCGCGCTCGTCGCCGCCGACGAGGGCTTCCGTGTTTGGCGCGCGACGCCGATCGCCGAGCGCACCGCGATCCTGCACACCGCCGCCGACCTGATCGGCGCACGCGCCGCCGAGATCGGCCGCGTCATGACCCTGGAGCAGGGCAAGCCCCTGAAGGAGAGCACCGGTGAGGCCCTCCGCACCGCCGACACCCTGCGCTGGCACGCAGACGACGCCCGCCGCGCGTACGGCCGCATCATCCCCTCGGCTCCAGGCACCGTCCTGACGGTCCGGCGCGAGCCCATCGGCCCCGTCGCCGCCTTCGTCCCGTGGAACTTCCCGGTGGGTGGCCCCAACCGGAAGATCTCCTCCGCACTGGCGGCAGGCTGCTCGATCATCATCAAGGGCTCCGAGGAGACTCCCGCCACCGCAGCCGCCCTCGTCCGGTGCTACGCCGACGCCGGGCTCCCGGCCGGTGTCCTCAACCTCGTCTTCGGTGAGCCCGCTGAGGTCTCCGCCCACCTCATCGCCTCGCCCATCACCCGCATCGTCGCCTTCACCGGCTCGGTCCCGGTCGGCAAGCTGCTCGCCGCCGAGGCCGGCAAGGTCATGAAGCCCTCCCTGATGGAGCTGGGCGGCCACGCCCCGGTGATCGTGTGCGAGGACGCGGATGCGGTGCAGGCGGCCCGCAAGTCCGCCCAGGCCAAGTTCGCCAACGCCGGACAGGTGTGCACCTCACCGAGCCGCTTCCTGGTCCACGCGTCCCTGGTCGATGACTTCACCGCCGAGTTCGTGAAGGCCGCCGAGGCGGTCGTCGTCGGTGACGGCCTGGCCGAGGGCACCACCATGGGACCGCTCGCCAACGAGCGCCGCCTGAAGGCGACGGAACGCCTGACCGCCGACGCCGTCGCCCGGGGCGCCAAGATCCTCACCGGCGGCGAACGGCCGGACCGCGCCGGGTACTTCTACACACCGACCGTCCTGACCGACGTACCGGCGGACGCGGAAATGCTGCACGAGGAACCCTTCGGACCACTCGCCCCGATCGTCTCCTTCACCGACCTCGACGAGGCCCTCGCCACGGCGAACTCGTTGCCGTACGGCCTGGCTGCCTACGGCTTCACCCGGTCCGCCGCCACCGCCGAACGCCTCTCCGCGGGACTGGAAGCCGGGATCCTGTCGATCAACCACTGCGGCGGCTCGGTCCACGAGGCACCCTCCGGCGGGGTGAAGGACAGCGGCTACGGCCGGGAGGGCGGGCCCGAAGCCCTGGACGCCTATCTGGTCACCAAGCGCGTCTCCCACCTGCTGGCGCCATGAGGTACACGCGAGTCTCGGTCGAGGGCCGGGCGCTGTGGGGCCGCGTGGGGGAGTCACGGATCGAGCTGCTCTCCGGCTCGCCGATCACGGACACCCCGGAGACCATCGGCATGATCCCGCGCTCAACCGCCGTATGGCTGCCGCCTGTTGTCCCGCCCGTCTTCTACGCGGTCGGCTTCAACTACCCACGGCACATCGCACACGCCGGCGCCGCGACCCCGGAGCGGCCCGAGGTCGGCTACCGGGCCAACAACGCGCTCACCGGCCACGGTTCGCCGATCGTGAAGCCGGCCGAGGTCGAGGGCCGCTTCGAGGCCGAGCCCGAACTCGTCGCCGTAATCGGCCGTACGCTCCGCCACGCCACCCAGGAGGAGGCGCGCGAGTCCGTCTTCGGCTGGACCATCGGCAACGACGTCAGCGCCCGCACCTGGCAGCACCAGGACCGCACCTTCTGGCGCAGCAAGAACAGCGACACCTTCAAGCCGATGGGCCCCTGGATCGAGACGGACGTCGACGCGCTCGCACAGACGACCACGCTCAGGGTGAACGGCGAGGAGCGGGCCAAGTTCCCCACCGGCGACATGGTCTTCGACCCCTTCGACCACATCGTCGAGATCACCAGGCACATCACCCTGCACCCCGGCGACGTGCTGTGGATGGGCGCCGAGGCGACCTGCCAGCTGGAACCGGGAGACACCGTCGAGGTCGAGATCAGCGGCATCGGTGTGCTGTCCAACCCCGTAGAACGCGAAGGGAATCGAGCATGAGCAACGCGCCCCGCTACATCCACCACGTCAACTTCCCGACCACCGACCCCGACCGGACCGCCGAGTGGTACACGAGGGTCTTCGGGATGAAGCGGATCATGCCCAAGTCCAACACCCGTGTGGTGCTGATGACCCGAGGCAACTTCGACCTCCACTTCACCCCGGTCGAGGAGATGGAGCGCATGGCGCCCTACCACTTCGCCGTCGAGGTCGACGACTGGGACGACTTCATGGAGCACCTGGGGGAGCTGGGCATCAGGCACACCCGCCCGATCCAACGCCCCGAGAACCAGTCGAAGTTCTGCTACATCCATGACCCCGACCACACCATGATCGAGCTGGTCTGGCACGGCAAGCGCCCCAACTGACCCTGTCCAAAAGGGAGTTGTTCCCATGCCTCTTGCTGACTCCGACGGCACCTCCATCTACTACGAGCGACACGGCAGCGGCCCGGCGATCCTCTTCGTGCACGGCAGCGGTGGTCACCATGCCGCCTGGTGGCAGCAAGTGGCGGCGCTGCGCGAGGAGTTCACGGTTGTCACGGTCGACCTGCGCGGCTTCGGCAATTCCGACAGCTCCATGCCCGAGTTCGACGGCCAGGACTTCCCCGGTGATGTCGTCGCCGTCCTGGACCAGGAGGACCTGACCGACGCGATGCTCGTCGGCCAGTCCATCGGCTCCGTCGCCGCGCTGCGCGCCGGGCTGCTCCGCCCCGAGCGGGTCGGGTCGGTCGTCCTCGGCCACTCCCTCGGCGGCATCAGTCACCCCGAGTTGAAGGAGCTGGCCGCCACCGACCGTGCAGAGGCGGTCAAACTGCCGGTCATCGACCGCCTGTTGACCAGGCGGTTCCAGCGGGAGCGCGCCGACCTGACCTTCCTGTTCCAGCAGATGGGCACCTTCAACGTCGCCAGGATGCAGGACCTGCGCAACCTCGACACCAACGGCCCCTCCCTGGAGGAGATCCAGGCCTCGGGCGTGCGGGTCGCCTTCCTCGCGGGCGAGAAGGACGCGGTCCTCAGCGTCAAGACCGTCACCCGCGCCCACGAACTGCTGCCCGGCTCCCACCTGGAGATCGTCCCGGGCGCCCCGCACTCCATGTACTGGGAGACCCCGGGCCCGTACAACGCGGCCGTCGCCCGGCTGCGCCGCACCCTCACCGCCCCCAAGGAAGCCGCATGAGCCCCGCACCCGCACCGAAGGAAGCCGCATGAGCAGCCTCACCCTGGACGCCGCCGAGGAGATCATCGACGCCGCCCACAAGCGCGCCCAGGCCATCGGCAAGGCGGTGAGCGTGGCCGTGGTCGACGCGGGCGGATTCCCGATAGCCATCCGCCGCCCGGACGGGGCCCGCCCGCTCACCCCGGACATCGCCCGAGCCAAGGCCTACACCGCCGCGATCATGCAGCGGCCCGGCAAGATGCTGAAGAAGTGGCAGGAGAGCCAGCCCGTCTTCTTCTCCCAGCTCTCCCAACTGCCCGGCGCCGCGATGCCGATCATGGCCACCGAGGGCAGCGTCACCATCAAGAGGGACGGCGAGATCATCGGTGGCCTCGGCATAGCCGGCGGAACCGCCGACGAGGACCAGCAGATCGCCGAGGACGTCCTCCAATCCCTCGGCTACGAACTGGAGTTCGCGGCCTGGGGCGTCACCGGCAAGCCCGCCGGCACCTCCGGAACCTCCGGAAAGGACGCGTGACGTCATGGCGGACACCTTCAACTACCGCATCGACCACCACGGCAGCCTGGTCCGCCCCACCGACCTCGCCACGACCGGCGTCGAGCAGGCGGTCGAGGACACCGTGGTCCTCCAGCGGAAACTGCGATCCACGGTCGTCACAGACGGCGACTATCCCCGTGAGGACTTCCGGAGCGCGGTTCTTGACGGGGTGTCAGGATTCCGCCGTACGGAGGAAACGACCCCCGACGGCCTGGTCCGCTGGGTCGCGGAGTCCCTCCCCAAGGCGGGCGGCCCCCTGGTCGCGGACTGGGCGGAGAAGCTCACCGAGCTGACGCTGATCGCCCCCAAGGTGTCCCTGCCCTCCCCGGCATACCTGGCCGCGACGACGTATCAGCCCGGCCTCGGCCCCTCGTCCCCCCGCGAACTGGGGGAGGCCCTCGCGGAGATCGTCCGAGCGGAGATCGCCCTCCTGGTCTCGAAGGGCGTACGCCTGATCCAGCTGAACAACCCACTGCTCCTGGACGGCGACCCGGGTGCACTGTCCTTCGAGGACGCGCTGGCGGTCGACGCCTTGGCGGTACGGCTGGACGAGCGCCCCGAGGGCGTACGCATCGGCGTCTGCCCCGGCTGGACGGCCCCCGCCGCAGTGGACCGAGCCCGTACCGAGCAGCTGTACGCGAGCATCCCGGCCGACCGCTGGATCCTCCCCTTCGACCAGGGCACCGAGTCCGAACTCGACCTGCTCAGGGCACTGCCGAGCGACCGTGACTTCTGCCTGGGCGTGGTCGACGCGACCGTACCCGGGTTGGAGGACATCGACACGGTGATGGAACGCATCGACGCGGCGGCCGAGTTCAAGGACCTGGAGGACGGCGCCGTATCCCCGTCGAGAGGTTTCGCGGACGCGGCATCACACCCCCTACTGACAGCAGAGCAGCAGCGCCGCAAGCTGACCTTGGTGGAGACAATCGCCCGGTACGTATGGGGCAACGAGTTCTAGAACTCACCCCAGGGGCGCGGGGAACTGCGCGACAAGCCACAGACAACCCGCGCCCAGAAATCACACCTAAAGCACCTCGGCAAAAGTAACCACCCGCTCGACAAGCAACGGCCACACCGTCTCCACGATCACCTCCCGGAAGTGATCAGCGACCTTGTGCGCCTCGAACCCACCCTTGTCGACATAGCTCTCATACAGCAGAAAAGCCCCCGGCTGATCAACCACCGAATGCACCTCGTACACCAGGTTGGCCGGCTCCGCACGCGTACCTTCCCGCGCCTTCAACAACGCGTCCCGCACCACCCCCGCGTCAGCGGGCTCGCAGCGGTACTGGGCGACAACGACGAAAGCCATATCGACTCCTCCGGAGAATGCGCGGACACCGCCGATTCCAACACGAATCCCCTGATGAGCGGCTCGCGCAGAGCGCAACCTATGTCTGCCGCCCCGGTGCTGGTCCCACCCCCACCCAGTGAGGTGTTGTGAACCGCATGCGTACCCTCGAAACCCTCTCCGGCGGCGAGTGGGTGTCGACCGGCGACTGGATCGACGTCCACGACCCGGCCGACGTCCGTGCCCCCTTCGCCCACGTCCCCGCCCTCGCCGCCAAGGACGTCACCCGGGCCTACGACCACGCCGCGCGCGGATTCGTCACCTGGAAGCGCACCAGCCCCTTCGAACGGGCCCGCGTCTTCACCGACGCCGCCCGGCTGATCCGCGAACGGGTCGACGAGATCGCCGCCGACGTCACGGCCGAGAACGGCAAGACCCGCGCCGAGGCCACCGGCGAGACGCTCAAGGCCGCCGATTTCCTGGAGTACTACGCCGGTCTCGCCCGCCAGGGCTACGGCACCCTCCTGCACGACGTACGCCCCAATCACCGCACCCACACCCAGCGCGAGCCCATCGGCGTGATCCTCGTGATCAGCCCCTGGAACGACCCGCTGATCACCCCCGCCCGCAAGCTCGCCCCGCTGCTCGCGGCAGGCAACGCGGCCGTGTTCAAACCGGCCACCGAAACCCCGCTGTCGGGCCTGCACTTCGCCCGCGCCCTGCACGACGCGGGTCTGCCGGCCGGTGTCCTGAACGTCGTGACCGGCCGTACGGCGGAGATCGAGGAGGCCCTCCTCGACGACCCGCGGATCGTCGGCATCACCTTCACCGGCTCCAACGCGGTCGGCAACCGTATCCGGCGCCGCCTCGCCGACCGCAACGTCCGCTTCCAGGGCGAACTCGGCGGCAAGAACGCCTCCGTCGTCCTGCGCGACGCCGACCTGCCCGCAGCCGCGAAGGCCGTCGTCGCCGCCTCCTTCGGCCAGGCAGGCCAGCGCTGCACCGCCACCAGCCGAGTGATCGTCGAACAGCCGGTGTACGAGGAGTTCGCACGTCTGCTGGTCGCCGAGGTCGAGACGCTGAAGGTCGGCCCGGGCAGCGACCCGGCGACGACCCTGTGCCCGTTGTCGAGCCCGAAGCAGCGCGACAGCGTCCTCGCGGACCTGGACCAGGCGATCGAACAGGGCGCCACCGTCCTCACCGGCGGCCGCGCGGACACCGAGGGCGAGCGCGCCCACGGCTGCTATGTGCAGCCGACCGTCCTCGCCGGCGTCACGCCCGATACGGCGATCTGGCGCGAGGAGGTCTTCGGCCCGGTCCTCGCCGTTCGCGCGGTCGACGACTTCGCGGCGGCCGTCGAGGCGGTCAACGACTCCGACTTCGGCCTCGCGGCGGCCGTCTTCACCCGCGACCTGGGCAACGCCTACCGCTTCGCAGACGAGGCCGAGTGCGGACAGGTCGCGGTCAACACCACGACCACCGGCTGGGACGTCCATCTGCCCTTCGGCGGCTTCCACGACTCCGGTACGGCCTACAAGGAGCAGGGCGACGAGGTGCTGCGCTTCTCCACCCGGGTCAAGACGGTCGCGATCCATCTCGGGGAGCCAGGGAAGCCCGGGGAGCCGGTTCGTGGCTGACGAGACCGTCGGCATCGTCGGCGCCGGCATCGTGGGCCTGGCCACGGCCCGCGAGATCGCCCTGAGCCGCCCCGGCACCCGGGTCGTCGTCTTCGAGAAGGAGCCGGAGGTCTCCCTCCACCAGACCGGCCACAACTCGGGCGTCGTGCACGCCGGCATCTACTACACACCCGGCAGCCTGAAGGCCGACCTGTGCGTACGAGGCGTGGCGCTGTTGCGCGAGTACTGCCGGGACCGCGAACTGCCGTACAAGGAGATCGGCAAGCTGGTCGTGGCGGTCCGCGAGGACGAACTCGGCCGGATGAACGACCTCTACGAGCGGGCCAGGAACAACCACGTGCCCGACCTGCGGCGTATCTCCAAGGAGGAGATCCGGGAGTACGAGCCGAACGGCGCCGGCGTCGCCGCGCTGCACTCGCCCCGCACCGCCATCACCGACTACCCGGCGATCGCCCGCTCCTTCGCCAAGGACGTCGTCGACTCCGGTGGCGAGGTCAGGCTCGGCTTCCCGGTCACGGGCATCACCACCGTGCCGGGCGGCATCTCGGTGACCTCCGGACAGGAACGCGTCCGCGTGGACCGACTGATCCTGTGCGCGGGCCTGCAGTCGGACGCCGTGGCGCGACTCGCGCAGGACAGGCGGGAGCCGCGGATCGTCCCGTTCCGGGGCGAGTACATGCTGCTCAAGCCGGAGAGGGCCGACCTGGTCCGCGGTCTGATCTACCCCGTGCCGGATCCGCGCTACCCGTTCCTCGGCGTGCACTTCACACCCCGCGTCGACGGCTCGGTGGAGGTCGGTCCCAACGCGGTCCTGGCCCTGGCCAGGGAGGGCTACACGCGGACGAGGATCTCCCCGAAGGACCTCCTCGGCCTCGCCGCGTACCCGGGCACCTGGAGGATGGCGGCCCGGCACTGGCGTACCGGCATCCGCGAATACCGGGGCTCCTTCTCCACGACCGCCTTCATGAAGGACGCCGGGCTGTACGTCCCGGACGTCGGCGTCTCCGACGTCGTGCGCGGCGGAGCGGGTGTCCGCGCCCAGGCCCTGGACCGCGACGGCACCCTCCTGGACGACTTCCGCATCCATCGGGTGGGCCGGGTCACCGCCGTCCGCAACGCCCCCTCACCGGCCGCCACTGCCTCCATGGCGATCGCCGAGCACATCGTCGGCGCCGTCTTCGGGGACGCCTCCGCAAGCTGAAAATGCCCTGCTCATGGGGCGGTCACGTGCAACAAGTGCTTGCGCTCCCAGGGGCTCCGCAAGGCCTCGCACCACGCCTAGCGTTCCATCCGCACCACCTCACCACCGCACCACGTCACCACCTCCGCCGAAGAGAAAGAGCCCGCCGATGTTCGTTGTCGACACGCAGATCCACATTTGGCTGGAAGAGTCCGAGGACCGCCCCTGGGTCCCGGGAGCGCGGGAGCGCATCCGCCTCAACGGACACCGCGAGGACCCCTTCTCGTACGAGGAGGCGCTGGAGCTGATGGACGAGGCGGGGGTGAACCGGGCGCTGATCCTTCCCCCCTCCTGGGAGGGCGACCGCATCGACTACGCCCTCGAAGCCTGCGAGGCCCACCCGGACCGGTTCGGCATCATGGCGCGCATCCCGCAGAACAAGCCCGAAGAGGGCAAGGCCATGCTCGCGGACTTCGCGCAGAACCCGCACGTCAAGGGCACCAGGCTCACCTTCCACCGGCCGATCGACCGCAACTGGATGATCGACGGCACCAACGACTGGTACTGGCCCCTCGCGGAGGAACTGCGCGTCCCGACGATGGTCCACGCGCCGATCTGGAAGCGCGAACTCGGCGAGATCGCCGCCAAGCACCCCGAGTTGAAGATCATCATCGACCACATGGGCATCATGGCCCGCTGCGTCGACGACTCCATCGGCTACTGGGTCTCGGAGACCGCCGACCTGGCCGCCCACCCCAACATCTACGTCAAACTCTCCGCGCTGCCGGGCTACTCGACGCAGCCCTTCCCGAACAACAACATCCAGAAGTACGTGCGCGAGATGGTCGACAAGATGGGCCCGCAGCGCTGCTTCTACGGCACCGACATCACCCGGCTGCTCGGCCACGGCATCACGTACACCGACACCATCGAGCAGTTCACCAAGCACTGGGACTTCACCCCGGAAGAGCTCGAATGGATCATGGGCCGGGGTATCTCCGAGGTCCTGAACTGGCCGATCGAGGGCTGACATGAGCCAGAGCCACAGCCAGTACAGGGATGGCGGGGACGCGGCCGTTCGCGCCTTCACCGCCGCCGGCGCCGACTACCTCTTCTGCTCCTCGGGATCCGAATGGGCCCCGGTGTGGGAGTCACTGGCCCGCCACCACCGCGACGGACTGCCCTGCCCGCAGTACCTCGACCTCACGCACGAGACCGTCGCCGTCGGCATGGCCACCGGCTACGGCCTTGTCGAGCGCCGGCCGCAGGGCGTGCTCCTGCACGCGGCCCCCGGCCTCCTCCAGGGCTCGATGGCGGTCCACGGCGCGCTGCTCGCGGGCGTTCCCATGGTGGTCGCCTCCTCGGAGTCGACGACCTACGGCGACGGCCCCGGCCAGGACCCGGGCGGCCAGTGGTACCGCAACCTGTCGATCGTGGGCGGCCCGCACGGCGTCGCCCAGCCGTTCACCAAGTGGTCCACCGAGGCAGCGAGCGTCCACACGCTGCCGACGATGATCACCCGTGCCGCCGAACTGTCCTGGCGGGCCCCGGCGGGACCGACGTACCTCAACATCCCGCTGGAGATCCTCCTGGAGGAGTGGGACGGCCGCGAGGCCAAGCCGATCGTCCCGCCCGGCTCCACACACAGCTCGCCCGAAGAGGTCGACCCCGTCGCCCAGTTGATCCGCGAGGCGGACAACCCCGTCGTCGTGACCGAGACGGCGGGCCGGGAGGCGGGAGGCTTCGAGGCCCTGGCCGCCTTCGCCGAGGCGTGGAACATCCCGGTCGTCGAACCGGACTCGGCCGTGTGCGGCAACTTCCCGCGTACGCACCCCCTGCACGCCGGCTCCGACATCGGCCCGTGGCTGGACGAGGCGGACCTGATCCTCCTCGTCAACTGCCGGGCCCCCTTCTACCCGCCCTCCCGCCGCCCGGCCCGCGCGAAGGTCGTCGTCATCGACGAGGTACCGCAGCGCCCGCACATCACCTACCAAGTCCTGTTCGCCGACCACTACTTGGAAGGCAACGTCGCCAACACCCTGCGCCAGCTCACCAAGCGTGCCCACGGGCTCGACACGGCTGCCGTCACCGCACGCCGTACGGCACAGGAGCAGCGGCACGCCGACGAACAGGCGGCCATCGCAGCCGCGGAGGCGAAGGCGGCGGGGGGAGAGGGCGTCGACCCGGTGCTGCTCGCCGCGACCCTGCGGGGGCTCCTCGACGGGCGGGACGCGATCGTCGTCGACGAGACCATCACCCACAGCCGGGTCGTCAAACGCCATTTGCAGGTCTCCGACCCCGACTCGTACTTCTACGTCCAGGGCGGTCTCGGCCAGGGCATGGCGGTCGCCCTCGGCGTCAAACTTGCCGCACGGGAACGCCCCGTGGTGCTCACGATCGGCGACGGCGCGTTCGCGTACAACCCGGTCCTCCCGTCGTACGACGCCTCGAAGACATACGAACTCCCGCTGCTGATCGTGGTGTTCAACAACCGTGTCTACAAGTCGATGAACCTCAACCACCGCCGCTTCTACCCCCAGGGCGCGGCGGCCGAGACCGGCGAGTGGCTCGGCACCGATCTGCACCGGCTGCCCCGACTCGCCGCGTTCGCCGAGCCGTTCGGGATGCACACCGAGACGGTCGACGCGCCCGATGCCCTCGCGCCCGCTCTGGAGCGCGCCCTCAAGGCCGTGGCGGACGGTACGACCGCTGTCGTCGACGTTCTTGTCACCCGCTGAACCAGGAGACCCCCGCCACCATGTCCGACACCCCAACGCCCAAGCCGGGCAAGGTCATTGTCCCCGCCGCTGAGCTGCGTACCCTCGCCGCCGCCGTCCTGGAGAAGGCGGGCCTCAGCCCCGAGCACGCCCGCACCACCGCCGACGTGTTCGTCTGGGCCGCTCAGCGCGGCGTCGACTCCCACGGCATCGCCCGCGTCCCCGCCTACGTCGAACTGCTGGCCAAGGGCGTGGCCAACGCCAAGCCCGACCTCACCTTCGAGTCCACCACGCCTGCCGCCGCAGTCCTGGACGCCGACCGCGCCCCCGGCCCGGTGGCCCTGACCGCTGCCGCCGAGGAGGCCGTACGGCGGGCCCGGACGACCGGCATCGCCTCCGTGGGCGTACGCCGGACCGTCCACACGGGAGCCATCGGCTACTACGTCTCGAAGATCGCCGAACAGGGCCTGGTCGGCATCGGATTCGTCGCCGGAATGCCGAACATGGGCTACACCGGCGTCAAGGGCGCCGCCGTGGCCACCAGCCCGATCGCCATCGCCGTACCGGCCCGCGAACACGCGCCGCTGCTCCTCGACATGGCCACCGCCACCATCGCCCTGGGCAAGATCCGCCAGGCCAGGGCAAACGGCACCCAGCTGCCCGAGGGCGCCGCCGCCACCGAGGACGGCACTCCCACGACCGATCCCGAGCAGGCGGTCATGCCGTTGCCGCTGGGCGGCGCCAAGGGCTCGGGCATGTCACTCGCCTTCGAACTGCTGACCAGCGTGCTCGTCGGCGCCCCGATCTTCTCCGCCTTCCACTCGGACGACCCCCAGGGCCGCAAGCACCGCCAGAACGCCCTGCTCATCGCCCTCGACCCGGCGGCCTTCGGCGACCCGGACGCCTTTGCCGCAGCCGTCGACACGACACTGGGAACCCTGAAGCAACTCCCGGTCGCGGAGGGCGCCGCAGGCGTCTTCTACCCGGGCGAACGCAGCGCCGCACTGGCTGAGAGCCGGGCCGACGAGGGGGTGCCCGTGGCACCGAAGGTGTGGCGCGAACTGAGGGAAGGGGCGGAGAAGTTGGGCGTCGCACTGCCCGAGATCGCCGGCGCGTAATAAGAGGTGTCCGACGGCGGCGAGGGAGGCCTGGGTCGACTTGGCCGGCGTGGTGACGATCCCGGCGGTGAGGTCGTAGCCCTCGACGCCGACTTTGGCGGAGGCCATCGCGACTCCGGGCCCTGGGCCTCCGAGGGGGGACGGCGCTCACCGTGCCGGGCAGGCTGTTGCGGGTGGAGACGCCCGCCACCGGGCCCGTGGCGAGAGCGAGTTCCGTGACGGAGCCCAGGGGAGCGCCGAGGTGAGGTCCTGGCCGCCGTCGATGCCATGGCGCGCCTTGCCGGACGTGGAAGCGGCCCCGCAGTGGACGCTCTCAGACCGGATACGCGTGCGTCTGCGTCGCCTTCACCGTCGCCCAGACCTCGGCCCCCGGATGCAGTTCGAGTTCGGCGGCGGCGACCGTGGTCAGGTCCGCGGCCAGCGGTAGCTCTCCCGCGAGGTCGGCGCGGATCTGGTCGCCGTGGGTCTCCAGGCCCGCTACCTCGCAGCGCCAGAGGTTGCGGGCGCTGGCGCCGGTCGGGCGGTCGCGGTAGAGGGTGACCGCGCTCGGCGGGAACGCCACGAACACCGGGCCGGACAGGATCTCCGTGGTGGTGATGACGGGGCCGGTGTCGAGTCGGACGGTGTGGCCGTCGGCCTTGCCCCGGTAGAGGTTCAGGCCGACCAACTGGGCGATGTAGTCCGTACGGGGATGGCGGGCGATGTCGGACGGACCGCCCTCCTGGACGACCTGGCCGTCCTCGACCACGACCAGCCGGTCGGCCAGCACCATCGCGTCCAGCGGGTCATGCGTGACCAGGACGGCGACGGCCGCGAACTCGGCCAGGTGGCGCCGGAGTTGGGCGCGCACTTCCAGGCGGGTACGGGCGTCCAGCGCCGCCAGCGGCTCGTCGAGGAGCAGCAGGCGCGGCCGGGTGGCCAGTGCGCGGGCCAGGGCGACGCGCTGGGCCTGGCCGCCGGACAGCTTGCGCGGCTTGGCGCCGGCGTGGTCCGCGAGGCCCAGGCGGTCGAGCCACTCGGCGGCCCGCGCACGGGCCTCCGCCTTGGTCGCGCCCTGGCAGCGCGGCCCGAACGCCACGTTGTCCAGGGCGCTCAGGTGGGGGAAGAGCAGGTAGTCCTGGAATACGACGCCGACCGGGCGGGACTCCGGCGGCGTACGTTCCAACGCCGTGCCGTCCAGGCGAAGATGACCGTCGGTGAGCGGTGCCAGACCGGCGAGGGCACGCAGGGCGGTGGTCTTCCCGGCACCGTTCGGGCCGAGCAGGGCGACGACCTCACCGGGCGCGACACTCAGCGCCACGTCGAGACGGAAGGCGCCGCGCTCGACGACGAGATGGGCGTCGAGCCCGTCGGGGGCATCGTGAAGAGTGGTCATCCTGTTGTCATCCAACGGTCGCGCAGGCCCGCCAGCACCGCGACGGACACGGCCAGCAGGACCAGGCTGAGGGCGATGGCGGCCTCCGGATCGCTCTGTAGAGCCAGATAGACCGCCAGGGGCATCGTCTGCGTACGGCCGGGAAAGTTGCCCGCGAAGGTGATCGTCGCCCCGAACTCGCCCAGCGCCCGCGCCCAGGCCAGTACCGCGCCGGCCGCGATGCCCGGGGCGATCAGCGGGAGCGTGACCCGGCGGAACGCGGTGAACCGGGAGGCGCCGAGCGTGGCCGCCGCCTCCTCGAAGCGGGGGTCGGCGGCGCGCAGGGTGCCCTCGACGCTGATGACCAGGAAGGGCATCGCGACGAACGCCTCCGCGACCACGACCCCCGCAGTGGTGAACGGCAACGTGATCCCGAACCAGGAGTCCAGCGACCGCCCGACGATGCCGTTGCGGCCGAGCGCCATCAGCAGCGCCACACCGCCGACCACCGGCGGCAGCACGAGCGGCAAGGTGACCAGGGCCCGGACGAGTCCGCGTCCGGGGAACTCGACGCGGGCCAGCAGCCAGGCCAGCGGCACACCGATGACCAGGCTCACCGCGGTGGCGGCGGTCGCGCAGACCAGGGACAGCTGGAGCGCCTGCCACACCTCGGCGCTGGTCAGCAGCTCGGGCAGGCTGCGCCAGGGGGCCCGTACGAGGAGTGCGATCAGCGGTACGACCAGGAACGCCACGCCGATCAACGCGGGCACCAGCAGCGGCAGGGGAGCGCCCCGGCCGCCGCCACCCATGCCGCCCGTCCGGACGCGCCGACGCCGCGGGCCACCCCGGAGGGCGTCGGCCGCGGCGTCGGACTTGTCGGTCGGGAGGGTCACGGCTTGAGGAACCCGGCCTCGGTCAGGACCTGCTGGCCCGCCGCGGACCGCACCAGTGCGATGAACGCCTTGGCGGCCTCGGTGTTCTGGGCGTCCTTGAGCTGGACGATCGGATACTCGTTGATGGCGTTGGCGGACTCGGGGAACTCCACACCCTCCACCTTGTCACCTGCGGCGTGCACATCGGTCTTGTAGACGACGGCCGCGTCGGCCTCCTTCAGCTCGACCTTCGTGAGAGCGGCCTTGACGTCCTGCTCGTAGGAGACGGGGGTGAGCTTCAACTTGGTGGCGTCCAGGGCCTTCTGGGCGGCGGCGCCGCACGGCACCTCCTTGTCGCACAGCACGACCTTCAGCCCGGACTTGGTGAGGTCCTTGAGCGAGGCGATCTTGTCGGGGTTGCCCGGCAGGGTGGCGATCTCCAGCTGGTTGCGCACGAAGGTGGCGGGTGTGCCGGTGGCGTCGCCCGCGTCCGTGACGATCTTCATCGTCTTGGGGCTGGCCGACGCGAACACGTCCGCCGGGGCGCCGCCGGTGATGCTGGCGGCGAGGGAGTCGCTGCCACCGAAGCTGAAGGTCACCTTCGTACCGGGGTGGTCCTTCTCGAACTGTTCGCCCAGCGTCGTGAAGCTCTCCTTCAGCGACGCGGCGGCGAACACGGTCACCGTGCCGGACAGCTTGTCCGACGACGCGGTGGACGCGGCGGAGTCCGACTTCGCCGACGAGGAGTCGTCGGACGACGAGCAGGCGCTCAGGGCCAGCAGCGCGGTGGCCCCCAGAGCGGCCACCCGCATCGGTCGGCGGGTCCGGCGCACGGTACGGGTCATCACGGGTCCACTCTCTCTGGTCCTGACGGACACGATCACCTGGAGTTCTGGCAGCCAGCGGGTTCAGGCGCTGATGATACTGCCGCAGATGCAAGGCAAATGTCTCCTGTGCCTTCGCATGATCCGTAACTGTGATCTGTTGAGATGGCATGTGCGTTTGCACGGGACCCGGGTCCGGGCATCGGAATTGCGTTGCCGGAAGCGATCTAGGTAACTACGTTCGGCCCATGGCGGATGACGAACCCACGCGTGCGGCACGGCTGCTGGACGCCCAGGCGAAGGCCGAGCGGCTCTTCACGGAGATCGAGAAGCGTGGGCTGGTCGCGCCCGGCGAGGGCGAGCGGGCGGTCAGCGACCGGGTCCGAGATCTGGCCAATGAACTGTTCGGCACGACCCGGCACTGGCACAAGCGGATCGTGCGCTCGGGGCCGAACACGCTGAAGCCCTACCGGGAGAACCCGCCGGACCGGGTGATCGGCGCGGACGACATCGTGTTCGCCGACTTCGGGCCGATCTTCGAGGAGTACGAGGCCGACTTCGGCCGGACCTTCGTCCTCGGCGACGACCCGGTCAAGCACCGGCTCCGCGACGACCTGCCGCAGCTCTTCGCGGCGGGCCGGCGCTTCTTCGAGGCCGATCCGGAGATCACCGGAGCACGGTTGTACGCCGAGGTGGAGCGGCTCGCGAAGGAGGCCGGGTGGGAGCTGGGCGGCTGGCACGCCGGACATCTGGTCGGCGAGTTCCCGCACGAGTGGATCGAGGGCGCGGACGTGGAGTCGTACGTCGCGCCCGCCAACACCACTCCCATGCGGCGCACCGACAAGGCCGGGCGCCGCTGCCACTGGATCCTGGAGATCCATCTCATCGACCGGGAACGGGAGTTCGGCGGCTTCCACGAGGAACTGCTCACCCTGTGATGCCGTCGTCCCGGCCGCGGTCGGGGGCCCTCAGTCGTCCCTCCGGTCCGGTGCCGTGGACCAGCCGATGAGGGCGCCGCGCAGTGCGGCCACCAGACGGGAGGCCGCCTCGTCCTCGGTACGTCCGCTCTTGATGAG
>NZ_JBSFDA010000078.1:0-46732 GCF_053593675.1 Streptomyces sp. NPDC002156
GGGGGGGGGGGGGCGGGGCCCCCCCCCCCCCCCGGGATGGGACGGGTAGGGGCGGCGGGGGCGAGAAAAACTCAGGCCAGCACCCGTGAACCCCCCACCGGCAGGTCCCACAGGTCCTCGCGGGGCAGGCCCGCCTTCTCCCAGGCGGACTGCACCCGGGTAAGAGGTTCGAGGACCGGCTCCGCCGACAGGACGAACGTCGCCCAGTGCATCGGAGCCATCCGGCGCGCCCCCAGGTCCACAGCCGCCTGCACCGCCTCTTCCGGGTCGCAGTGCACATCACTGAGCCACCACCGGGGGTTGTACGCACCGATCGGCAACAACGCAAGGTCGATCCCCGGATACCGCTGCCCGATACGGGCGAACCAGTGCCCGTACCCGGTGTCACCCGCGAAGTAGACCCGCTGACCGTCCAGGTCGGTGAGCACCCACCCGCCCCACAGGGTGCGGCAGGTGTCGGTGAGCCCACGCTTGGACCAGTGGTGGGCCGGCACGAAGTCGAAGCGGACGCCGCCCAGTTCGGCCGTCTCCCACCAGTCCAGCTCGGTGACATGGGTGAACCGGCGGCGCCGGAACCAGCGTCCGAGCCCGGCCGGCACGAACACCGGCGTGTCGCGCGGGAGTCTGCGCAGCGTCGGGGCGTCCAGGTGGTCGTAGTGGTTGTGGCTGATGACGACGGCATCGACACGCGGCAGCGCGCTCCAGGCCACGCCCACGGGGGTGATCCGGGCCGGTGTCCCCAGGATGCGGCGCGACCAGACCGGGTCGGTGAGGACGGTGAGCCCGCCGATCCTGACCACCCAACTGGCGTGCCCCGCCCAGGAGACGGCGACCGTGCGCGCGTCCACGCGGGGCAGCGGGCCGGGTTCGAAGGGCAGGCGCGGAATGTCGGCGAGACCTTCCGGCGTCGGTCGTACCGCGCCCTCCCTGGCGAATCTGGCCATGCCCCGGAGGCCGGGCAGCGGGGCGGTCAACCGGTCGGCGAAGGAACGCGGCCACACCCGGTCGCCGTGCGGCGGCTGAAGCACCTCAGGGGTCGTGGTCGGGCCGGTGCCTGTGCTGATGCTCGTAGTCGTGGTCGACTCGGACTGCTGCGTCATCGAGGAGGCTCCCGTCGCTGAGCGTCGTCACGGAGATCGTCGAAGATCGATTCCACCAGGGTCAACGCGCGTCGCACGTGTGGCAGTTCCAGTGGTTCGGGTGATCTGAGCGACTGCTCGCGTTCCCCGGGCGTGTCGCCGAGCAGCGCCCCCGTGGCCAGCCGTACACGCAGCGCCGCGAGGTCGTCCCCGAACCGGTGACCACCCGGCGCGGGCATCCCGAGCCGGGCGGTGAGGAAGTCCTCCAGCTCCTGGGCGTCACCGACACCATGGGCGCCGAGCGCGGTCCGCAGGGGGCCCAGATCGACGTACAGATGACGGCCCGCGCGCGGGGGCCGGGCCAGACAGCCCGCGGCGATCACCGCGCGGTGCACGGCGACGGCCACGCGCGCGTGCAGGCGTACGGCGGCCGTGAGCCGTTCGGTGACCGGGGCGGGCTCGCCGAGGGCGTAGGCCGCCGAGGCGGCGACCGGTTCGGCGATCCGGGCGTCGAGCGCGGTGAGGACGTCGAGCACGCGCGCGCGTAGGGCGTCGCCTTCGGCGTTCGCGGGGAAGCGGGCGAGGGCGGCGGGCCAGCCCGGCGGCAGCAGCGCGCCGCACAGGTCGGTGACGACGGTGACCTGGTCGGGCAGCATCTCGGCCGGGCTGAGCAGGACCGTGTCGTGCGGCCGGTGCAGGGTGTCGCGCCAGGTCTCGTCGCTGACCAGGTGCAGGCCCTCCGCCTCCGCTGCCTCGACGGTCTCGTGCAGGAGTTCGGGCGGGGCGACGGTCGCCGTCGGGTCGTCGGCCACGGAGAGGACGAGCAGCCGGGGATCACCACCCTCGGCGCGCACCCTCCGTACGGTCTCCAGGAAGGCGTACGGGTCCGGCACGCCCCCGCACTCGGCGGGCGTGCCCACATGGAACACTGATCTGCCCAACGCCCGCACCTGGGGCGCCCACCAGGCCGCGCAGGGCCGGGGCACCAGGACGTCGCCGCCGATCGCGGCGGTCAGCGCGAGCAGCAGGGCCGGGGCGCCGGGGGCGGCGGCCACCCGGTCGGGCTCGGCGGACAGTCCGCGCCGGGCCCAGTAGCCGCAGGCCGCGTCGAGGAGCGCGGGGCCGCCGCCGGTCGGCTGGGCGTCGGGGCGGGTGGCGGCGGCGGCGAGTACGGCGGCGAGTTCCGGCAGTACGGGGAGTCCGTCGCCGGGGAGCGGCGGACCGTAGCGGACGGGGCCGTGCCCCTGGGGGTCCGTCCGCCGCATGCGTACCTCCGCGCGGTTGCTGGTGCGGTGCCTGGTGACTGCTTGTGGGTGTTGGTACCCACGGTCACAGGGACCCATGGGAGCCCGCTCGGGTTGCTTCGGCCGGCCACGCGGGTGGCACGGGCGGCATCCCGGGTCACCCGCGCGCGGACGTGTTCCTGCGGCGCAGCCGGTGTACGGCGGCCCCGGCCGCGCCCGTGATCAGCACTCCCCCGGCGACCAGCGCGGGCACCGAGTCGGTGAACGCGCCGCCCTGACCTGCCTCCACCCCGCGCTGCACCGGGGCGGGGGTGGGCTCGTAGGGGTGTGTCGGGATGTGCGTGGGAGTGTGCGTCGGGCAGGTGCCCAAGCCCTGGAAGTCGCCGGTCAGGGAGCCACCGCTCTGGGAGTCGACGCCGTGCGACTGGGTGGCGCAGGTCCCGGTGCCGTCGCGCGTGACGGTGAACGTCGCCTTCCACGCCTTGCCCTGGCCCCCGGCCTGCCCGGGACACGTACCGTCGGCGGACAGTTCGGAGGCCGGCGCGCCGGCGCTCTGGTCGGCCTCGAAGGTCAGGTCGGGCGCGATCTTCGCCGTGCCGCTGTAGGCGGGGCCGGCCGTCGGGTCGTCGGTGCCGGGGACCTGCTGGAGCTGGACGGTGCCCAGCTCGAAGCCCTGCGAGTGCGCGTCGATCGACGCGGGCGGGGTCCCGCCGGTCGCCTCGCAGGCCACGGAGACGGTGACGGTGCCGCCGGGGCCGACGGTGCCCGGGCTGACCTCCCCGGCGGTGTCCGCGGACACGGCCGAGGCCGCGGCACCCAGGGCGGCACCTGCCAGGGCGGCGGCGGACATGACACGGGCGGTGCGGCGCATGGCTGGGCTCCTTCGAGCGGCGGCTGCGGAGCACGTCGGGTGATGCCCCGCATCCCCATGACAGCCCGACGGGGCGCGAGGCGCGCGCGGCCGGACACCATTCGCGGGACGCGCACACCCGAGCGGGTGACACGCCGACCCGCCGGTGGCCGCCGCATCCGCCGGTGCCTGCTCGCGGCTGCCCGCGCCAGGGCCCGTACCTGCGCTGCCGACGTGTGCATGTACCTGTGCCGACCCGTATCCACCCGTGCCGACCTGCACCTGTAGGTGCCGGTGCCAGCACCACCAGCACCACCAGCACCACCAGCACCACCAGCACCACCAGCAGCACCAGCACCAGCACCAGCACCAGCACCAGCACCAGCCGACCCTCGCGCGTCCCCACCCGCGCTCGCCCAACCACCCCCGACCCGACCGTCAGTTCGACAGGGAGACCAACTCCCCTTCCAAGCCCCGCCCCCGCCGCGCGACCACACGTGCCGCCACCTCCGACAGCTTGCGGTTGGTGGCCTGTGAGATCCGGCGCAGTACGCCGAAGGCGTCGTCGGCGTCGCAGCCCAGGACGTGCATGACGATGCCGCACGCCTGGTCGACGACGGGCCGGGTGCGCAGGGCGGTGCCGAGCTGCTCCAGCTCGGTGAGGGCGGCGCCGTAGGAGCGGTCGCGGACCAGACAGGTGGCCGCGAGGTCGCCGAGGGCCCGTACGGGACCGTGCGGGGCGTCCTCCAGGGTGCCGGGCCGGAAGCTGTAGAGGCTGAGGGTGACCGTCAGCCCGGAGCGCCGGAAGGGCAGCGTGACGCTGGAGCGGACCCCCGAGTCGAGCGCCACGGCGCGGTACTCGGGCCAGCGCCGCTCGCTCAGCAGGTCCGCCGAGTCGACGGGCGTACCGCGTTCGAGGGCGGCCGGGATGGGCCCGTCGCCGGAGCGGAGCTGGACGGCGACGAGGCCCGCGAGGTCGGGATGGGTGACGGCGGCCGAGCGTTCCGGCCCCGTCTCCTGTGCGGTTCCGGTGCCCGTCTCGGTCACCATGCTGCTGGCCCCGCAGCAGTCGGTGGTGCAGCGGACGGCCTGCTCGACAAGCTCCGACAGTCTGCGCCCGGGCACGGTCGATTCGGTCGACTCCCTTGCCCAGTGGCCGAGTTGATCGCTGTCCGGCATCGCGCCCACCTCCTTCTTTTCCGCACCTGCCCGCTTGTCCACAAGGAAAACGGGTTAGGTTCATGTCATGGCGCAGACTGACGAATTCGGTGAGGAACTTGTGGATTTTGTGCGCAGGGTCGCCGAGTTGAAGGCTGCGAGGTCAGTACCTCCCGACGATCTCCCGACCGTCCTGGACGCGGCCATCTTCGAACTCGACCATGTGGCCGACCAGTTGTGGCCCTGGTACGAACGGCTGTCGTCCACCCTGCCCTCCGCGGGCGCAGGTCAACGCGACCGTCAGGACCAGCAGTTGCTGCGGATGATCTTCCAACAGCTTCCGCTGCCCGTGGTGTTGACGGACCGTGAGACGGTGGTGCGCCGCCTGAACCCCGCGGCGACGACCTTCACCGGCGCCCGCGCGGGCTATGCGACGGGCCGGCCGCTGACGGGCTTCCTCGTGCACGCCGACCGGGCCGCGTTCCGCTCCCAGGTCGCGGCGGTGGCCCGTGGCGAGGGCGACCGGGGCCTCACCGTACGGCTCCAGCAGCGCCCGTCCTTACCGGTGCACACGACCCTCACGGGGCTCAGACCGAACGGCGAACCCCGCGCCACGGTCCTGGTGGTGCTCCAGCCCGCGGACCTGAGTCTGCCGCCGGGCCAGCCCGAACCGGCGGGGAACCCTGCCGCGGCCCTCCCCGATCTCTCCGAGGCGACCCGGCACGCGACCCTGCTGGACCTCCTGGACGCCATGACCTCGGCCCTGCTGACCTGCCCGTCCCATGATCCGCGGACGGTTCTGGAGCGGGCTGCCGGGGTGCTGCACGGCCGGTTCGCGGACTGGGTGATCGCCGACACGGGCGGCGCCCGTCCGTCCCGTACAACCGTGTTGGGGCCGTCCGGGACGGACACGGCCGGCGTCGCTGCGCAGGATCCCGCCGACTGTCCGCTGGTCGTCGAGGCGGCGCGGGGTGGCTCCCCCGCGCCGCGGGTCCGTCCCGACGATCCGGACGCCTTCGGCCTCGACGCGACCGGCGCACCGGTCCTGGTCCAGGCGAACGTGACGTCCCTGCTGTGCGTTCCGCTGACCCGCGACGGCGTCGTCCACGGGGTGCTCACCCTGTTCCGCAGCGGCACACGGCCGGCGTTCTCGCTGGCGGAGGCCCAGACGATGGACATGATGTCCCGTCACATCGCCCTGGCGATGGGTGAGTTGACGCAGAAGGCGCGCAAGGACGACGGATCACCCGGTCGTTCCGGATCTAGGCGACGTCCTTCATGACCTGGTCCCGCAGCCGGTTGCAGGAGCGGCTGATCAGGCGGGAGACGTGCATCTGGGAGATGCCGAGCTGCTCGGCGATGCGGCTCTGGGTCATGTCCCCGAAGAACCGCATGTAGAGGATGTCGCGTTCACGCTCGGGCAGTGCCTGCAGCCGGGGCTTGACGGCCTCGCGGTCGATGACGGTGTCGAGGGCAGGGTCGGATGCGCCGAGGGCGTCGCTGAGGGAGTACCCGTCGTCGCTGCCGGGCAGTTCGGCGTCGAGGGAGAGCGCGGTGAAGCTCTCGAGCGCCTCCAGGCCGACCTTGACGTCCTCCTCGCTCATGTTGGCGTGCTCGGCGATCTCGGCGACGGTGGGCCTGCGTCCCGGGATGGTCTGCGCCAGGTCCTGGGAGGCGAACCGTACGCGGTTGCGCAGGTCCTGGACCCGGCGCGGTACGTGCAGGGTCCACATGTGGTCGCGGAAATGCCGCTTGATCTCACCGGTGACGGTGGGTACGGCATAGCTCTCGAAGGCGTTCCCGAGTGCGGGGTCGTAGCGGTCGACGGCCTTGACCAGGCCAAGCGCGGCCACCTGACGCAGATCGTCCATGTTCTCGCCGCGGTTGCGGAAGCGGCCCGCGAGCCGGTCGGCCATGGGCAGCCAGGCCTCGACGATCTTCTGGCGCAGGGTGTCGCGCTGCTGACCCTCGGGAAGGGCGGCGAGCTTGCGGAACGACTCGGCGGTGTCGGGGGCGTCATGGTGGGGATGACGCTTCGGACTCACTTGGGTTCGCATGGTGCGACGCAACTCCCTCGGAGTGCTCTGGGTTGGACGGACGGTCCCCGTGGAAGCGTGCGTCCAGCCCGGACGGACACACCCGGGTCTGCGGTACACCGCTCCCACGGACGTGCCTCCTGTCCGAAGCACTGATGTTGCGGCTGCCCCGCCCTATGCGTGCCAAACAGGTTTTCGGGGACGGGACCTGGTGACTCGGCGCAGAACCACTCGTATGTCTCCGCTCCCGGGAGTTCTCATGAGCACCAAGGTTGCCGACCAGGTCCTGCAGCGGCTGCGGGAGTGGGGTGTGGAACAGGTCTTCGGGTATCCCGGCGACGGCATCAACGGTCTGCTCGCCGCCTGGGGCCGGGCCGAGGACCGACCCCGTTTCATCCAGTCGCGGCACGAGGAGATGTCCGCGTTCCAGGCGGTCGGTTACGCCAAGTTCAGCGGCCGCCTCGGGGTGTGCGCGGCGACCTCGGGTCCTGGCGCGATCCACCTCCTGAACGGTCTGTACGACGCCAAGCTTGACCATGTGCCGGTGCTGGCGATCGTCGGCCAGACGTATCGCAGCGCGATGGGCGGGTCGTACCAGCAGGAGGTCGATCTGCACTCCCTGTTCAAGGACGTCGCCTCGGACTTCGTGGAGACGGTCACCGTGCCCGAGCAGCTGCCGAACGTCCTGGACCGGGCGATCCGCACCGCGTACGCGCGCCGCGCCCCGACGGCGGTCATCATCCCCGGCGACGTCCAGGAACTCGACTACTCCGCGCCCACGCACGAGTTCAAGATGGTGCCCTCCAGCCTGGACCGCAGCGCGTGGACGACGGTCCCCTCCCAGGAGTCCCTGGCCCGGGCCGCCGAGATCCTCAACTCCGGTGACAAGCCCGCGATCCTCATCGGCCAGGGCGCGGCGGGCGCCCAGCCGGAGGTCGAGCGGATCGCCGAACTCCTCGGCGCGGGCGTCGCCAAGGCGCTGCTCGGCAAGGACGCGCTGAGCGACGAACTCCCGTACGTCACCGGCGCGATCGGGCTGCTGGGCACGCGTCCCTCGTACGAGCTGATGCGCGACTGCGACACCCTGCTGACGATCGGTTCCTCCTTCCCGTACTCCCAGTTCCTCCCGGACTACGGGCATGCGCGTGCCGTCCAGATCGACATCGACCCGCACATGGTGGGGATGCGCTATCCGTACGAGGTGAACCTCGTCGGCGACGCCAAGGCGACGCTGGAGCGGCTGATCCCGCTGCTGGACACGGCGGAGCGGGGCCGTGAGTGGTACGACACGGTGTGCGCGAACGTCGTGCACTGGCAGGACGTGCTGGAGCGGCGGGCCGCGCTGTCGGCCGATCCGATCAACCCGGAGTACGTGGCGCGGGCCCTGAGCCCGCTGCTGCCGGACAACGCGATCGTCACCTCGGACTCCGGATCGACGGCGAACTGGTACGCGCGGCATCTGTCGATGCGGCCCGGGATGCGTTCCTCGCTCTCCGGGACGCTGGCCACGATGGGCTGTGCGGTCCCGTACGCGATCGGCGCGAAGTTCGCCCATCCGGACCGGCCGGTGATCGCGCTGGTCGGGGACGGGGCGATGCAGATGAACGGGCTGGCGGAGATGATCACCGCGGCGAAGTACCGCGACCGCTGGACGGACCCGCGGCTGGTGGTGGGGGTCTGGAACAACCAGGATCTCAACCAGGTCACGTGGGAGATGCGCGCGATGGAGGGCGCCCCCTCCTTCCTCCCCTCGCAGGAGCTGCCGGACGTCCCGTACGCGGCCTTCGCCCGCTCCCTGGGCCTGACCGGAGTACGGGTGGAGCGGCCGGAGGACGTCGAGGCGGGCTGGCGGGCGGGGCTGGCGGCCGACGGCCCGGCGGTGATCGAGTTCCGCACCGACCCGGCCGTCCCGCCGGTGCCCGCGCACGCCACCTGGCAGCAGCTGGAGGCGACGGCCTCGGCCGTCCTCAAGGGCGACGCCGACCGGGGCTCGATGATCCGCCAGGGCCTCAAGGCCAAGGTCCAGGAGTTCCTGCCGGGCCGGGATCGGAGCGGGGAGAGCCGCGCGGGGAGCACCCGGCAGAAGAAGCACCGCTGAGGCGGTCCTGCCGTGTGTCGGCACCGGATCTTCGGGTACGCGGCGGGCACCCCCGAAGGCTGGAGGCAGTCATGCAGCAAGGCAGCGGTCGTGTCAGCGCCCATCGCGACGACGAGATGAAACACCAGGTCCAGGGCCTGCTGAGGTCCGGCCACCCGACCAGTACCGAGGAGTGGCACGACCCGGAGCCCGCCGCCGAGGACGACCCGCCGATCGCGGGCGGCCCGGTGGCCCCCGACCGCTCCCCGGCCGGGCTGGAGACGGTGCGCTTCGAACTGGCCCGCTTCCTGGGCCGTACGTCGTTCCCGGCCGGCCCGCGCGAACTGCGCGGCCTCCTGCGCGCCGGCCACGCCCCCGACACCCTGGTCGAGCCCCTGGAGCGGCTCCCCAGGAACGCCCGCTACGCCTCCGTGCAGAAGCTCGCCGAGGCGATCGTGAGCGGCGGCCCGGAGTCACGCCCGCGCGAGCCGTGACCTGACCGGGCCGCCGAACCGAGAAAGGACACCGAGGACCATGCGTATCGCGTTTCTGACCGCACCCGAGGGTGTCGAGCAGATCGAGCTCACCGAGCCCTGGCAGGCGGTGACCGACACGGGCGACGAACCCGTGCTCGTGTCGACGAAGCAGGGCCGGGTGCAGGCCTTCGACCACCTCGACAAGGCGGACACCTTCCCCGTGGAGGAGGTGGTCGGCGAGGTACCGGCAGCGTCCTTCGGCGGGCTCGTGCTGCCCGGCGGGGTGGCCAACCCCGACTTCCTGCGCACGGACGAGCGCGCCGTCGCGTTCGTGCGGGACTTCTTCGACCAGGGCCGGCCGGTCGCCGCGATCTGCCATGCCCCGTGGACGCTCGTCGAGGCGGACGTCGTCCGCGGCCGGGTGCTGACCTCGTGGCCGAGCCTGGCCACCGACATCCGCAACGCGGGCGGGGAGTGGGTCGACGAGCAGGTGCGGGTCTGCGACCACGGGCCCAACGTCCTGATCACCAGCCGTAAGCCGGACGACCTGAAGGCGTTCTGCGCGGCGCTCGTGTCCGAGTTCGACAAGTCCGCCGTGGCCGACGACGAGGCCGTCTGACGGACAAGCACGAGGTGGGAGCCCGTGGGCCCGGGCAGTGGCACCGATGTTCATTCGTCCGTGCAGCCTCGCTCCCGGGCGCCCTCGCGGGTGCGGCCCGCGGTGATCGGGCGGCGTGGGTGGCGGCGCAGGTACTCGCCCTCCAGCCCCGCCATGCGCGCGTTGTGGGTGCGCAGGGCGTCGTTCGAACCGTGCAGGAGCGTGTCGTGGCGTGTGCGGTGGATCGTCTCCAGCTCGCGCATCAGCTGCTGGTCGTCCAGCCGGCTCGGGTCGACTCCGGTCATGGTGACACCCCGCTCGTCGTGGCGTCCTTCCACTGTACGAAGAACCGGGCGCGCGGGCCTCGTGTGCTACCGGGCCCGCTCCACGCGCCGCTCGTCCCACACGGGCTCCGGGGTCTCCCGGACCCGCCCGTCGCTGCCGAAGACCAGATAGCGGTCGAACGAACGAGCGAACCAGCGGTCGTGGGTGACGGCGAGAACCGTGCCCTCGAACGCCTCCAGCCCCTCCTGGAGGGCCTCGGCGGACTCCAGGTCGAGGTTGTCCGTCGGCTCGTCCAGGAGCAGCGCGGTGACGCCCTCCAGCTCCAGGAGCAGGATCTGGAAGCGGGCCTGCTGGCCCCCGGAGAGCCGGTCGAAGCGCTGTTCGGCCTGCGCGGTCAGCTCGTAGCGGCGCAGTCGGGAACTGGCCGCGCCCCGGTCCTGCGCGTGCTCGGACCACAGGATGTCGAGGAGCGTACGGCCCTCCAGCTCGGGGTGGGCGTGCGTCTGGGCGAAGTGCCCGGGCACGACCCGCGCACCGAGCTTCCACTCGCCCGTGTGGTTCACGGTGTCTCCGGCGAGCAGCCGCAGGAAGTGCGACTTGCCGGAGCCGTTGGAGCCGAGGACGGCGACCCGTTCGCCGTAGAAGACCTCCAGGTCGAAGGGTTTCATCAGGCCGGTCAGCTCAAGTCCCTTGCAGGTGACGGACCTTACGCCGGTCCGGCCGCCCTTGAGCCGCATGGTGATGTCCTGCTCGCGCGGCGGCTCGGGCGGCGGCCCGGCCTCCTCGAACTTCCGCAGCCTGGTCTGGGCGGCCTGGTAGCGGGACGCCAACTCATGGCTGATGGAGGCCGCCTGACGGAGGTTCAGCACCAGCTTCTTCAGCTGGGCGTGCTTCTCGTCCCAGCGCCGGCGCAACTCCTCGAAGCGCGCGAACCGTTCACGCCGCGCCTCGTGATAGGTGGCGAACCCGGCGCCGTGCACCCACGCGTCCGCACCGGCGGGCCCGGGTTCGACGGACACGATCTTCTGCGCGGACCGGGAGAGCAGTTCCCGGTCGTGGGAGACGAAGAGAACCGTCTTCCGGGTCTCCGCGAGCCGCTCCTCCAGCCACCGCTTGCCGGGTACGTCGAGGTAGTTGTCCGGCTCGTCGAGCAGGAGCACCTCGTCCGTGCCGCGCAGCAGCGCCTCCAGCACCAGCCGCTTCTGCTCACCGCCGGACAGCGTCCGCACCAGCCGCCACTGTGCCTTCTCGTACGGCACCCCGAGCGCGGCCGTGGTGCACATGTCCCACAGGGTCTCGGCCTCGTACCCGCGCGCCTCGGCCCAGTCGGAGAGGGCCTGCGCGTACTGCAGCTGGGCGGCCTCGTCGTCGACGGTCAGCATGCCGTGCTCGGCCACGTCGACGGCCTTGGCGGCCTCCTGGATACGGGGCGTGGCAACGGACACGAGCAGGTCCCGTACGGTCGTCTCGTCCCGTACGGAGCCCACGAACTGGCGCATCACCCCGAGCCCACCGCCCACGTTGACGGTCCCGCCATGCGGTTTCTGCTCACCGGAGATCAGCCGCAGCAGCGTCGTCTTCCCGGCACCGTTGGGCCCCACAAGGGCCACGACGGCCCCTTCGCCGACGCGGAACGACACATCGCCGAGCAGCGCCCTCCCATCGGGGAGGTAGTACTCAAGATGCGCTGCTTCGAGATGTCCCATGGGACCGCATTCTGCGGTCCGACGACGACCCCGGGCAAACCCATAAACGCCGGTGCACCGAGACGCGCCCCAAAGGGGCGCGGGGAACTGCGCGACCAGCCACGACGGTCCCGCAGCCAAACAACCGCCTACCCGACGGAGTCAAGCCGCTCTCCGGCCGGCCCACTCTCCGCGTCCGCAGCGACAACCGCCCCCGCCCAGGACACCGCCTTCCACCCATCCACCGGCGACCCCTCCAGCACGACCACACCGGTGTTGTCGAGCCGATGCTCAGCGGCGAAAGCCACATCGACGTTGTCCGCCCGGGCCGCCGCCCACATCCGGATCGCGGCGCCATGACTGACCATGGCGACGGTGCCAACCCCACTCTCGGCGGCCTCCGCCACCACCGCGTCGAACCGCCCGAGCGCCTCGACCCCGTTCTCCCCACCCGGCATCCGCCGCTCCGTGTCACCGGCCGCCCACGCGAAGACGGTGGTCATGTAGAGATCCGCCGCCTCGGCGTCCCCCCGCATCTCCAGGTCCCCGGCGGACACCTCCCGGATCCCGTCCCGCACCAGGACGTCCAGGCCACGCGCCCCGGCCAGCGGAGCGGCAGTCAGCTGTGTACGGATCAGGGTGGACGCGTACAGCGCGTCGATGTCCTCTCCCACGAGCGCCTCCGGCAGGGCGGCGGCCTGCCGCTCCCCCAGCTCGGTCAGTGCGGCCCCCGGAACTGCGGTGTCCAGCAGATACAACACGTTCGACGGGGTCTGACCGTGCCGGATGAGGAGCAGACGCATACGGGTTTTCCTCTCGCCCTACGACACTTGCGACAAGCCCCACAACACGCACAACCGACGCGTCCGACAAGACAAAAGGGCTCACTTCAGGGTACCCAGAGCGTCATGACCGCAGACATCGACCTCACCGTCCCACTGCCCGGCCGCCACGCCCTGCGCAAGAGCCTGCTGAATCTCGACTTCCGGCTGTTCGAGACCGCCGCCACCCGGCACTGGCCGGGCGCCGAGCGTGTCCTGCCGAGGCTGAGCCGCAGCGCGAACCACGGCGTCCTGTGGATGGCGACGGCGGCCGCGCTGGCGGCCACCGGGAGCCCCAGGGCGCGCCGGGCCGCCGTCCGGGGCCTGGCCTCCCTCGCGGTGGCCTCCGCGACGATCAACACGGTCGGCAAGCGCTCGGTACGTCGTCCACGCCCCGTGCTGGACCCCGTACCGCTGGTCAGGCAGCTGAAGCGGCAGCCGATCACCACGTCGTTCCCGTCCGGTCACGCGGCGTCGGCGGCGGCCTTCGCGACCGGGGTCGCCCTGGAGTCCCGGGGCCTCGGGGCGGTGGTGGCGCCGGTCGCCTTCTCGGTGGCGATGTCCCGGGTCTACACCGGCGTCCACTTCCCGAGTGACGTGCTGGCGGGCGCGGTCCTGGGCGCGGGCGCCGCGTTCGCCGTACGGGGGCTGGTGCCGACCCGCGACCGGTCCACGCCGCCGGGCCCGCCGCACGCGACGGCTCCGGCTCTGCCGGACGGCGAGGGGCTGATCCTGGTGGCGAACACGGCGGCGGCCACCGCCGACCGGGCCCGCGCGCTGGGTGACGTACTGCCGCTGGCGGAGATCGTGGAGTGCGCGCCGCAGGACGTACGGGACGAGCTTGAGAAGGCGGCGGCCCGCTGTCAGGTGCTCGGGGTGTGCGGCGGCGACGGCACGGTGAACACGGCCGCCGAGATCGCCCTGCGCCACGGAAAGCCGCTCGTGGTCCTGCCCGGCGGCACGCTCAACCACTTCGCGCTCGACCTGGGGGTGGCGGACGTCCGGGACGTCGGCCGGGCGGTGCGGCAGGGCGAGGCGGTGCGGGTGGACGTGGGCCGGTTCCGGTCCGGGGAGCAGGAGGGCGTCTTCCTCAACACGTGCAGCCTGGGCGTCTATCCGGAGCTGGTGCGTGAGCGTGAGCGCTGGTCGGACCGGATCGGCGGCTGGCCGGCCGGGGTGGTCGCGGCGGCACGTGTCCTGCGCACCGACAGCCATCCCCTGGAGGCCCAACTCCGGGGCGGCAAGCGCCCGTTGTGGCTGCTGTTCGCGGGCAACGGCACCTACCACCGGCTGGGCCTCGTACCGGCCCGCCGGCTGGACCTGGCGGACGGGCGGCTCGACGTCCGGGTGGTGCACGGTGGCCGGCGGCCCGCGCTGCGCCTCCTGGGGGCGGCCCTGGCGGGCCCGCTGACCCGCTCCCCCGCCCACGCGGGCGTCCTGGTCCACCGGCTCCACGTGGACGACGTGACACCGGGAACCCTCCTCGCGTACGACGGCGAAGTCACGGAGGTGACGGGCGGGGTGACGCTCGAAAAGCTCCCGGAGGCGCTGACGGTCTACCGCCCGCTCGGCCGGAACTGACCGCTGGCTGTCCACATTCCAAGACGTGGGTCTCATTATTCGGCACGGCTGCGTACGGTGAAGGAGAACGAGCCGAGAAGACGAGAAGGGGCACGGTCATGTCCAAGCCGCAGTCGCAGCCGCAGGAGACCGCCGTCTACACGCACGGGCACCACGAGTCCGTGCTCCGCTCGCACACCTGGCGCACCGCCGCCAACTCGGCCGCGTACCTCCTCGGTTCACTGAAGCCGCACATGCGGATCCTGGACATCGGCTGCGGCCCGGGCACGATCACCGCCGACCTGGCGGAGCTGGTCCCGGACGGCCATGTCACCGGCGTCGACCGGGCGCCGGCCATCCTGGACCAGGCCAGGACCACGGCGGCCGAACGGGGCCTCGGCAACGTGGAGTTCGCCGTCGCGGACGTCCACGCGCTGGACTTCCCGGACGACACGTTCTGCGTGGTCCACGCCCATCAGGTGCTCCAGCACGTGGGCGACCCGGTGCGGGCGCTGCGTGAGATGCACCGGGTCACCAAGCCGGGCGGGTACATCGCCGTCCGCGACGGGGACTACCAGGCCATGGCCTGGTATCCGGAGTCGGCGGGCCTGGACGACTGGCTGGACCTGTACCGGCGGGTGGCCCGCGCCAACGGGGGCGAGCCGGACGCGGGGCGCCGACTGAAGTCCTGGGCGCTGCGGGCCGGTCTCACGGACATCACGGCCACATCCAGTACGTGGACGTTCGCGGACACCGACGAGGTCGCCTGGTGGAGCGGCCTGTGGGCGGACCGGACGCTGGCGTCGGCGTACGCGGACCGGGCCACGGAGGGCGGCCTCGCGACCGTGGAGCAGCTGCGGGCGGTGTCGGAGGCGTGGCGGGAGTGGGGGCGCCGGGAGGACGCCTGGTTCACCGTGCCGCACGGCGAGATTCTCTGCCGAAAGGCCTCATGATTCGCCCGGCCGATGTCTGAGTCGCGGATTTCTGGAAACCCGGTGTGCAGGAGGTTCACACTATGGTTCCCATTCTGCTCGTACTGCTTCTGGCCCTGATTCTGTTCGGTGCCGGATTCGCGGTGAAGATACTCTGGTGGATCGCGCTGATCGTCCTTGTCGTCTGGCTACTGGGATTCCTGGTGCGGGGCACGGGTGCGGGCGGCGCAAGGGGCCGCTGGTATCGCTGGTAGCCACAAGGGTCCGATCGGCCCGAGGTCCTGATTCAGGACCTCGGGCCGCAACCCGTGCCGCTGCCGAAGAAGGAGTAGACGGCCCAGGGGCCGGTGAGTTCGACCCTCAGTCCAGGGGCGATACCGTCCGCCTCGCGCTTTGTCCGGTCGACCAGTTCCACGAATTGCTCGGAATCCTCGCGCGTCACAAGATAGGCCGCTTCGAGGACATTCGGCGACGCGTACAGTCGGTGGTCCTCGGCGTACCGAGAAAGAGTCCGGTGCAATTGCCCGGCGAACACCTCGGCGTTCTCTTCGATGCCTTCGAGATACACCTTCACGCGCCACTCCACCCGCCCGGAAAACCGGTCGAGAGCGCGCCGGAAGTCGTCCTCGCGTTCCTCGATCATCACGCGTACGGCGCTGTCGTCCCGGAAGACGGTGGCGGGCCGTAGGGGCAGCGGGGTCGTGACGGCGGTCAGCGCGTCGATCACGGCGTGGTGGGCCCGGTCGCCGTCGTCCGTCCGCTGCCGGAGCGACTCCTCGCCGAAGTCCGCCTCCGGCACCGTACTGACGACGGCGACCAGACCGTGATGGGTGAGCAGTTTCGGCGGGACACCCGCGACCCCCGTCAACTGGGCCTGCAGGGCCGCGTCGAAGGGACGGCAGACGGCGTAGACGTACCGCAGTCCGGTCATGGGGGTCTCCTCGTCCTCACGGAGTGATCGCTTCCTCCACGAGCAGCCGGCCCGCCGCCATGATCGAGTCGGCGTCGATGCCCGCGGCGTGCAGCTGCTCGTCGGGGGTCGCCGAGCCGGGCATCGTACGGACGGCGAGGCGTACCAGGCGGGGCAGCGGCCGTCCGTCGAGGAAGGCGTCGAGGACCGCGTCGCCGATACCGCCCTCCTCGCGGTGGTCCTCGACGGTGAGCAGACAGCCGGTCTCCTCGGCGGCCCTGCGCAGGGTGACGCGGTCGACGGGCTTGACGGAGTACAGGTCGACGACCCGGACCGGGATGCCCTGGGCGCCGAGTGCGTCGGCGGCGGCCAGGGCCTCGTGGACGGTCACGCCGGCCGCGACCACTGTCAGCCGGTCCTCGCGCCCGGCGGTGCGCAGCACCTTGCTGCCGCCGACGGGGAACTCCTCGCCGGGCCCGTACAGCCCCGGTGTCCCGCCGCGCGAGGTGCGCAGATACGCGATGCCGTCGAGGCCGGCCATCGTGGTGACGAGCTGCGCGGTCTGGTGGGCGTCGCACGGATACAGCACCGTCGAGCCGTACAGCGCCCGGAACATAGCCAGGTCCTCCAGGCCCATCTGGGAGGGCCCGTCCTGCCCGATCGAGACGCCCGCGTGCGAGCCGACGACGTTGATCCGGGCCCCGCTGACCGCGGCCATCCGCAGGAAATCATGCGCGCGGGTCAGGAAGGCGGCGAACGTCGACACGTACGGGATCCAGCCGCGCGCCGCCAACCCCACGGCGGCGCCGACCAGTTGCTGTTCGGCGATGTAGCACTCGAAGAACCGGTCGGGGAACTCCTTGGCGAAGGCCTCGGCACGCGTCGAGTCGCTCACCTCGCCGTCGAGGGCCACGACATCGCCCCGCGCGTGGCCGAGCGCGGCGAGCGCCTTCCCGTAGGCGTCCCGGGTGGCGACCTCGTCTCCCCTGTCCCAGCGGGGCAGTTCGAGGTGTCCGGCGCGTACGGCGTGCAGGGCGCGGGCGGCGCGCGGCTCGGGCGGGCGGACGCGAAGGTCGCGCGGGCCGCCGAGTTCGGCGATCGCCTCGTCGGCGTCCGGCAGCGGTTTGCCGTGCAGTCCCTCGCGGTCCTCGACGGAGGCGACGCCCTTGCCCTTGAGGGTGCGGGCGAGGATCACGACGGGCTGCCCGGTCGTGGACTCGGCCTCGGCGTAGGCACGGTCGACGGCCTCGACATCGTGTCCGTCGATCTCGACGGTGTGCCAGCCGAAGGCCTTGAACCGGCGGGCGTAGGCGTCGAGATCGTGCCCGTGCCGGGTCGGCCCGCGCTGCCCCAGCCGGTTGACGTCGACGACGGCGACGAGGTTGTCGAGATGCTCGTACGAGGCGTGCTCGGCGGCCTCCCACACCGATCCCTCGGCCAGTTCGCTGTCCCCGCACAGCACCCACACGCGGTATCCGGTGCGGTCGAGCCGCTTGCCGGCCAGCGCGATCCCGACGCCGACGGGCAGCCCCTGGCCGAGCGACCCGGTGGCCGTCTCGACCCACGGCAGCCGCCGGGGCGTCGGATGCCCTTCGAGCCGGCTGCCGAGCGTACGGAAGGTGAGCAGTTCGGCGTCATCGATGGCCCCAACCGCCTTGTAGGCGGCGTAGAGCAGCGGCGAGGCGTGTCCCTTGGAGAGGACGAAGCGGTCGTTGCCGGGGTGGGCCGGGCGGTCGAAGTCGTAGCGGAGGTGACGGGCGAGGAGTACGGCCATCAGGTCGGCGGCGGACATGGACGAGGTCGGATGCCCGGAGCCCGCGGCATCGGCGGCTCGGACGCTGTCGACGCGCAACTGCTGTCCCAGCTCGGCGAGTTCGGCGGTGCTGTGCAGGGGTGCGAGGGTTTTCACGACTTTCCTTCCGTTGCCTCGGACGTTGCCTCGGGCTGTTCCGGAGCCTGCCCCGAGGGCTGTTCCGCAGCCCGCGCCGAGTGCTGTTCCGGCACCCGCGCCAGCTCCGGCGACGCCGTGTCCAGCGGCACCGACCAGGACCGTACGAGCCCCAACTGCACGCCCTGGCGCGGCAGTACGGCGTCCAGCAGCCAGTCCGCCGCGACGCGCACCCGGTTTCCGGGCATCGCCGCGAGGTGGTAGCCGCGGGTGACCGCACCGGCGAGCGGCCCTGACAGGGAGACGCCGAGCGGGTTGGCGGCGGCCTTGACCCCGCCCAGATCGACGACGAACCCCAGGTCACGGTGGCGGTAGGCGCGGCGTGAGCCGATGCCGAGCGAGGCGGCGACATTGCGGGCCGCGACCTTGCCCTGCCGCCAGGCGTGCTGCGCGGTCATCCCGGTGAACTGCCCGGGGTTGTTCAGGTCGGGCACGGCGGCGGCGTCACCGCACGCGAACACCTCGTGGTGGCCCGGCACTTGGAGGTACGGGTCGACGATCAGCCGCCCGCGCTCCAGGGGCGAGCCAAGGCTCTCGACCAGTGGATCAGGCCGAACACCGACACACCACACCAGGGTGCGCGACTCGACGAACTCCCCGTCGGACAACAGCACTCCACCGTCGGTGGCCTCCTTCACGGAGGTTCCCGTCCGTACGTCGATGCCCCGTTGCCGTAGCACCCGGTCGGCGGTGCGCGACAGCTTCTCGTCCAGCTCGGGCAGGACACGCGGTGCGATGTCGAGCAGCAGCCAGCGTGGCCGCAGACCTTCGCGCAACGGCTGCTTGCGGACCAGCGCCTCGGTGAACAGCTGTCCGTGCGCGGCGACTTCGGTGCCGGTGTAGCCGGCGCCGACCACGACGAACGTACAGCGGGCGGCGCAGCTCTTGGGGTCGTCGGCGGTGGCCGCCAGCTCGATCTGCCGGGTCACGTGGTCGCGCAGATACAGCGCCTCGGGCAGTCCCCGGAAGCCGTGCGCGTTCTCGGCGACGCCGGGCACGGGCAGCAGCTTGTTGACGCTGCCGACGGCGAGGACGAGCCGGTCGTAGCCGAGGGTGCCGTGTCCGCCCTCGGGGTCGGTGTAGCGCACGGTGCGCGCGTCGAGATCGATACCGTCGGCCTCGGCCTCGCCGAGCACCAGGCGCACATCGCGGAGGGTGCCGGGGAGGGAGACGGTGACACGGCGGGGCTCCAGGACACCGGTGGCGACCTGGGGCAGCAGGGGCAGATACAGGAAGTGGTCGGTCGGGTTCAGCAGGGTGATGTCGGCCTTCTGCCGGGTCAGCCGGGCCAGACTGCGGGCCGTCTGGTACCCGGCGAAGCCGGCACCGACGATCAGGATGCGGGGTCGACTCACGTTTCGCCTCCGGCGATGTCGCGCGTACAGAGCCTTCGGTCACTCGTACGAACACCACAGCGGGCATCCGTACGGAACCTTCCGCGTCCCCCTGGCCAGGGCCCCCAAACGTCCTCGCGGACTAGCCCTTCAGCATGTCCGACGTGACAGCCCACCGCTCGTGGTCCCGCCAGGCCCCGTCGATGTACAGGAAGTCCGGCGAGAAGCCCTCCAGCCGGAAGCCGCAGCGGCGGGCGAGGGCGATCGACGCGGTGTTGCCGGGCTGCACGTTGATCTCCAGGCGGTGCAGCCGCAGCGGCGGACCGAACGCGTACCGCACGACGAGATCGAGCCCCTCGCCCATCAGTCCCCGCCCGGCAGCGTGTGCGAAGGCCCCGTATCCGAGGGCCCCGCACAGAAAGCCGCCCTGGACGATGTTGTTGATGTTGATGAACCCCGCAACGGCACCGCCGTCGTCCTTCTCGCACACGAGGAACCCCGCCTTGGTCGGGTCCTCGATCAGTCGCCCGGCGTACGCGGCATACGCGTCCGGACTCGCCGGCGGGGCCAGCCAGGGGTGGTGCAGCTCCCTGCTCTCCCGCACCCGGGCGATGAACTCGGCACCGTCCTCGTAGGTGAACGGGCGTATGCCCACGCGGGGCCCTTCGGCGAGAAATCCACGGCGCTCAGACACCCGGACACCCTACGCGAGCCGCCTGTTCACCGCCCCCGACCTGCGCTCTTTCCTACTGACGGCGCCGCATGAAGTAGGCCCCGCAGAGGGCACCGATGACCGCCGTGCCGAGCAGCGCCATCCACAGCGGCATGGTCACCTCGGGGATCAGCAGCCGGATCTCGGTGGCGCGGGTGTTCTCGAAGATGAAGATCAGGGCGAGCAGGGCGAGCGCCCCGACGGCGACCCTGGTGGGCGTCAGCAGCCCCCGCGCACCACCGGTTCCGCCACCGGCCTTGCCGCCGCTCTCGGAGGTCTTCGGGCTCATACAGCCAGCATGGGCCGATCCGGGGCTTCCCGCGCGCCCGGAGGTACGCCGGACGGGTGAGAGCGCGCCGAAGGCCGACGCCCACTCCCCCACCGCAGCTCACCTCACCGCAGCGCCGGTTCCTCCAGCGTGAGCGTCCCCGCGTCCGCGTCCAGTTCGGCGGCCACCCCGAACGGGATCGTCAGCGCCCCCTCACAGTGCCCGAACCCGAACCCCTCCAGCACCGGCACCCCGAGCCCGCCGAGCCGGTCGGCGAACACGGCACGCAGTGCCTCGTACGGACCGCACCGCTCCCACGAGCCGAGGGCGATCCCGGCGACGCCGTCGAGCCAGCCCGCGCGCAGGAGCTGGGTGAGGGCCCGGTCGACGCGGTACGCGCTCTCCCCGACGTCCTCGATCATGAGCAGCCCGCCGCGCGCACCGGGCCGGGTGTGCGGGGTGCCCAGGTCGCTGGTGAGCATGGCCAGACAGCCGCCGAGGGTGACACCCGCGGCCCGCCCGGGCACCAGCACGGAACCAGCTGCGGCACTGATGACCCGTACCGACTCCGGATCGAGGAGCGTGGCCCGCAGATGCTCCTGTGCCCGCGCGTTCTTGACGAAGTCGACGCCGGACGCCGCCGGTCCGTGCAGGGTGGCGAGTCCGAGGCGGACCGCGAACGCCTCGTGCAGCGCGGTGATGTCACTGAAGCCGACGAACACCTTGGGCCCGGCGGCCCGCAGCGCGTCCCAGTCGAGCAGGTCGACCATGCGCTGGGCGCCGTAGCCGCCACGGGCACAGATCACGGCGTCGACCGTGGGGTCGCACCAGGCGGCCTGGAAGTCGGCGGCCCGGTCGGCGTCCGTACCCGCGAGATAGTCGAACTCCCCGTGCCGGTCCAGGACATGGGGTGCGACTACGGGATCGAGGTCCCAGCCGCGCAGGATGTCGAGCCCGGCCTGCAGCCGCTCCTCGCGCACGGGCCCGCTGGGCGCGACGACGGCCACGCGGGCGCGGCCGGGGGTCAGCCTCAACGGCCGTACCAGCGGCTTCACTTGGTGAGTTCCAGAGTCGGGATGCCGGGCGGGGCGAGGCCGAAGACCTGTGCGTACAGGGAGAGTTCGGACTCCAGGACGCGTACGGTCGTGTCGGCCCGCCGGAATCCGTGGCCCTCCCCCTCGAACGCGATGTACCGGTGCGGCACCTGCCGGCCCTCCGCCGCGAGCCGGGCGAGGAACCGCTCGCACTGCACGGGCGGGCAGATGACGTCGTCCAGTCCCTGGAGCAGCAGGAAGGGCGCGGTGATGTCGGCGGCGTGCTCGGCGGGCGAGCGTTCGAGATAGCGGCCCGGGACCTCGGCGAGCGGGCCGACGAGGGTCTCCAGGTACTGCGACTCGAAGTCGTGGGTCTCCCCGGAGCCCCAGCCGGCCAGGTCGAGGATGGGGTAGAGGATCGTGCCGCAGGCGTAGACGTCGGTGCCGGTGAGGGAGGCCGCCGCGGTCCAGCCGCCCGCGCTGCCGCCCCGGACGGCGAGCCGGGCGCGGTCGGCGGTGCCCTCGTCGGCGAGGGCGAGCGCGACGGCCGCGCAGTCCTCGACGTCGACGACACCCCACTGCTCGCGCAGCCGGTTGCGGTACTCGCGCCCGTGCCCGGTCGAGCCCCCGTAGTTGACCTCGGCGACGCCGATGCCCCGCGAGGTGAAGTAGGCGATCTCCAGGTCGAGCACGAGGGGCGCCCGCCCGGTCGGCCCGCCGTGCGCCCACACGACGTACGGGGGCAGTTCGTCGGCGGGCGCCATGTACCCGGGGTGGTGCGGCGGATAGATGTGCGCGTGGATGTCCCGGCCCTCGGGGCCGGTGAAGGTGCGGATCTGCGGCTCGGGATAGTGCACGGGGTCGACCGGGTCGTGATGGGCGGCGCCGATCACCCGGGCCCGTCCCGTACGGGTGTCCAGCTCGACGACCTCGTACGCGCTGCGCGGGCTCGCCCCGACTGCGACGACCCGCTCCCCGTGCACGGCGAGGGTGGACGCGAACTCGGTCCAGGGTCCTGCCGCGTCGACCACGTCGCCGGTCTCGGTGTCCAGCACGCCGAGCGTGGTCGCCCCGCGCCCGTGCACGACGGCGACGAGACCGCCTTCCAGGGGCGCGAACCAGCGCTGCCCGACCTTCCACAGCGCCCCGCCGAACTCCTCCGGCCGGGAGCACACGGGCACGTCGTCGCGGTACAGGTTCCACCAGCCGGAGCGGTCGCTGACGTACAGCAGCGCTCCGTCGCCCGCCCAGTCCACCTGCGCGATCGACTCCTCGGGCCCGCCGGCGACGGTCCGGGCCCCGCTCAGCGTGCCGCCGTCACCCACGTCCGCGAGGACCAGTTCCGTGCCGTCCCAGGGCATCCGCGGATGGTCCCAGGCGAGCCAGGCCGCGCGCCGCCCGTCGGGCGAGATCCGGGGCCCGGTGACGAACCGGTGCCGGTCATCGGTGAGTTCGCGTACGGCGTCCCGGTCGTCGCCCGCCGATCCGTCCAGCGGCACGGCGGCGAGCACACGCCGTACATCGGTGGGCCCGTCGCCGGTGAACTCCTCCAGCACGCACCAGACTTCGCCGAGCTCGAGCCGCAACTGCGGTTCCACCCACCGCAGTCCACCGCCGACCAGGGACAAGGGCGTGAGCGGGCGCGGCTGTTGCCCCTCCTCCAGGCAGTACAGCCGCTGATCGGCGAAGTTGACGAACACGACCACCGAACCGCCGTCGCGCACCGCCCCCGCCCACGGATGCCCGCCGTACTCCATGACCCGGCTGCGCACGTTCCACGGCGCGTCCAGGACCTGCTCCTGGGAGCCGTCCGCGCGCCGCCGCACCAGGGTGCGCCGACCGCCCTCGGTGGGCCGGGGCTCGGTCCACCAGGCCTCGTCGCCGACGAACCCCACGTACTCCGGGGACCCGTCGTGCTCGGCGGCCAGTGCCGCGTCGATGGGCGAGGGCCATGATCCGTACGGCAGTGTCTGCACTGTCTCCCCCACTGGTCAGGCCGTCCGCAGGAATCGGTCGAGGACCCGGACGCCGAAGTGCAGCGCCTCGACCGGGACGCGCTCGTCGACACCATGGAAGAGTGCCTGGTAGTCGAAGCCCTCGGGAAGCCTGAGCGGCGCGAATCCGTAGCCGGTGATGCCTAGCCGCGAGAACTGCTTGGCATCGGTGCCACCGGACATGCAGTACGGCACCACATGCCCCTCGGGCGCGAACTCCTCGACAGCGGCCCTCATTTGGGCGTACGTGGGTGAGTCCACCGGCGCCTGCACGGCCACCGAGCGGTGGTGGAACTCCCAGGCGACGTCGGGGCCGGTGAGTTCGTCGAGGGTCGTACGGAACTCGTCCTCGTGGCCGAAGAGGAAGCGCCCATCGACGTACGCGACGGCCTCGCCGGGGATCACGTTGACCTTGTAACCGGCGTTGAGCATGGTCGGGTTGGCGCTGTTGCGGATGGTCGCCTCGACGAGCCGGGCGGCCGGTCCCAGCTTGGTGAGGAGTCCGTCGACGTCGTCCAGGTCGGGTTCGATGCCGTACAGCGCGGCGAGTTCGGTGAGGGCCGCCCGGACGGTGGGAGTGAGGCGAAGTGGCCACTCGTACGCGCCGATTCGGGCGACGGCGGCGGCGAGGCGGGTGACGGCGTTGCTGTGGTTGACCTTCGAGCCGTGCCCGGCGCGGCCGCGAGCGGTCAACTTCAGCCAACCCGTGCCTCGTTCGCCGGCGGCGATGGGATACAGGTGCCGTCCGGAGCCGTCGTGGAAGGTGAACGCCCCTGATTCGCCGACGCCTTCGGTGCACCCCTCGAACAGCCCGGGGTGTTCGGCGGCCAGGAACTCGGAGCCGTCCTCGGCGCTGTCCTCCTCGTCGGCGGTGAACGCGACGACGATGTCCCGCCGGGGCCTGACGCCCTGGCGGGCCCAGTCGCGGACGACGGCGAGGATCATCGCGTCCATGTTCTTCATGTCGACCGCGCCCCGCCCCCAGACGACGCCGTCGCGGATCTCCCCGGAGAAGGGGTGCACGCTCCAGTCGTCGGCCTGCGCGGGCACGACGTCGAGGTGTCCGTGCACGAGCAGCGCGTCGGCGGCGGGGTCGGTGCCCTCGATCCGGGCGACGACGTTGGTGCGCCCCTTGGTCCGTTCGAGCAGCGTGGGCTCGAGGCCCGCCTCGGCGAGCAGCGCGGCGGCGTACTCGGCGGCGGGGCGCTCCTGACAGTCACCGCCGCCGTGGTTGGTCGTGTCGATCCGGATGAGATCCGAGGTGAACGACACCACCTCGTCGAGCGCCTGCTGCTCAGCCATACTGCTCCTCCACCGCGGCCGAGACGATCGTCGTGACCGCCTTGAAGGTACGAATGCCCTCGTACATTGTGCCGCTGGTGTACGCCACCTTCCGCTCCCCGATCCGCGCCACCCCGGGCACGACGGTCGCGGCCATGGCGAGATGCTCGGCGTCGAACTCCAGCGCGACGGTGAACGGCCCGCCGACGACGGGCTCGTGCCGTACGGCCAACGTGGCGGCCTCCTTCGCGGCGGCCCGGATGTCGGCGGCGGTCCTGGCGGGCGTACGGCACACGGCGGCGTACCGCGACACATGGTCCTTGACGGCGACCTTCAGCGCCTCGGGCGCGTAGCCGAGCGCGTCCTCGCAGGCGAGGTCGTCCCCGGTGACGAGCACGACCGGCACGCCGTACTCGGCGACCACATGGGAGTTGAGGAGCCCCTCGCTCGCCCGTACGTCGTTCACCCACACGCCGGTGATGGAGTTGGCGAGGTAGGTGTGGGCGAGGACGCCCTCCATGCCGGCGCCCGCGTGGTAGCCGACGAAGGCGATGCCGTCGACGTCGCCGTGCTGCACGCCCTCCACCATGGACAGCGACTTGTGGCGCCCGGTGAGCATCTCGACCCGATCGTCCAGCCGCTCCAGGAGCAGATTGCGCATGGTCCAGTGGGCCTCGTTGACGAGCACGTCGTCGGCGCCGCCGTCGAAGAAGCCGAGCACAGCGGCGTTGACGTCCGAGGTGAACATCGAACGGCAGCGCTCCCACTGCGGGGTGCCCGGCAGCACGTCGGCCGGCCAGGTGACGCCGGTGGCGCCCTCCATGTCGGCGCTGATGAGGATCTTCACGCTGCGTCACATTACGCGGCGGCGAACCTCGGTGCCAGGGCCGCTCGGGGGGGCCGCCCGGTGTACGGCGCCCAGGGCGGAGTCGTCCGTCCGCTCCAGGACCGGCTGTTTCTCACTGCCGGGGCAGGCACTCGTCCAGGAAGGCGTGGGCCCGCAGATGGTAAGAGCGGGCCGTCCAGCCGAGGCTGATGTTGTGGCCGGCGTCGGGCTGCCGGTCGACGACCACGCGCGGGGAGCCGGAGAAGCAGGCCGCCATCCCGGCCAGGGTCTCCGGATCATGGCGCCACCAGCCCTCGTGCTCGGCGAAGGTCATCCGCACCGGCACGCGCACGCGTGCGGCGATACCGGGAAACAGCTCCGGCCAGCGGGCCACGTCGCTGCGCTCCCGGTGCGGCATGGGCGCCACCACCGAGGCACTGGCGCGGAAGGTGTCCGGCGGGTACAGACGCAGCGGCCCCCAGTTCCTGACCCGGTGCCCAGGACCGGCCGGGTCGAACGGTTCGTGCCCGCCGACGGCGTACACATGGCCGCAGCCGGAGATGTCCAGCCCCAGCAGGTTCCGGGCCGCCGGGTCCGCGGCGGCGCTCAGCGCCACCTTGGCGCCGTAGGAGTGGGCCAGCAGGAACAGCCCGGCGCCGGTGTCGAACCGGGAGGTGAAGTCGTCCAGCGCCGCGAGCACGGAGTGTGTCTGGCTCGTGAGGTGCTGTCCCTCGGGCAGGTGTCCGGCGGAGTGCCGGTAGCCGGGGCGGTCCAGGGCGAGGACCGTGTAGCCGAGGCTCGCGCCCAGGGTCAGCAGGGAGAGATCCGGATGCGCCTGGCCGTCGAAGTAGCCGGCGCTCATGCCGCCGCCGTGCAGGGCGACCACGACCGCGCGCGGCGGCGTCCGGGGCTCGCGGAGCAGGGCGGACAGGACGACTCCGTCGGCGTCCAGGGTGATCGTCCGTACACCGGGTGAGACGGGCGCCAGGGCTGCGTCGGGAGGGGTCATGGCGGGGCTGCTCCCTTGTCCGTGGCGATCCGGTCGCGCTCCAGGGGTACGCCGGAACGCGGCCGGGCGGTGCCCGACGTCACGGTCCCGCTCCCCCGACCGTAGGCCCGCCCGATGCCGGTCAGCACGTCGGCCGCAGCGAACGTGTACGTCCGGGGCCTCGGGATGTGCTGGGGGGCGGTCCAGTGGGTGCCGGGCTCAGTCGGCCCGCTTCACGACCACCCACTTCGACGGCAGCACGACCCGGGTTCCCTCCGACGTGTACTCCGTCGTGGTGAGCGGGAGTTCGCCGCTCGCGAGGGTCTCCAGGCCCGCCGCGCCCAGGTACACGGGCACCGCCGAGTCCGCCACCTCGCCGGGTGCGATGCCGTGCTGGAGGATCGGGCGCAGTTTGGGCGGCGGGCCCTCGGGGCTCTCGGCGAGGCCCATCAGGATGGGGCGCGCGTCCTGCGACAGCTCGACCAGGAAGGCCCGGCCGCGCTGTCCGATCAGGGTCGCGATGCCGTCGACGAGGGTCTGCCTGTCGTCGGCGTCGCACTGGTGGAGGACCCCGCGCATGTACACGTTGGTGTCGCCGAGCTTCGCGTGCAGTTCGTCGACCTCGGTCTTCTCGGCGCAGTCGAGCAGTTCGTACTCGGCGGCGGCCTCCGGGTCGGCGCGGCGGGCGCGGTCCAGGGCCGCGGAGGAGAGGTCGGCGCCGATGACGCGGGTGAAGCGGTCGGTGAGGAAGCGGGTCTGGGTGCCGTTGCCGCAGCCGAGGTCCAGCAGGGGCAACTCGAAGTCCGCCATGTGCGGTTCGAAGACGGCGAGGTGGAGGCCGGCGGTCAGCATCGGCTCCGAGTCCCAGAAGACGGCCCCCTGTCCGTGGGGAGCCTCGCGCCAGAAGCCCTCCCAGGACTCCCTGTACCGACTCGACACGCTCATGGCCAACTCCCCAGGGTGCGACGGCGGCCCGTCCGAGGTGACGGGCCAGTTCGGTCTACCGCGCCCCGGTTGCGCCGACAAGCACACCGCGCATACCTTCACTGCTCGTTCGAGAGGTATACGCCGGTGTGCGTCTCGCACGCCTCCCCCGACCCCGTGGCACGATCAATCCAAACACAGGGCACTGACAATCCCGGAGCGGCCCCACTGGCCGCCCCGGTCGGAGCGTCAGCGCCGGCGGGGCAACGTGAGTTCGAACCACACGGTCTTGCCCGCGCCCGTACGGCTCGTGCCCCACTCCCGGGCCAGCGTGCTCACCACGCGCAGTCCGCGCCCGGAGTCGGCCGTGGGCTCGGTGTCGAGCAGTGTGGGCAGGCTGTGGTCGTCGTCGTCCACCTCGCACAGCAGTGTCTCGCCCCGCACGAGCCGCAGTTCGAGCGGCCGCCCGTGGGAGTGCCGTACGGCGTTGGTGACGAGTTCACTGACCAGCAGCGAGGCGCTGTCGACCAGCTTGTCGAGGCCCCAGTCGTAGAGCTGCTCGCGGACCACGGCGCGGGCCCGGCCGACCTCGGCCGGGTCGAGACCGATCCGCCATTCGGCGACGTCGTCGGGTTCGATGCCGTTGAGCCGGGCCAGCAGCAGCGCCACGTCGTCCTTGCGGCCCCCGGCGGTGTTGAGGGCGCGGATGATGGTGTCGCAGGCGTCGTCCATGGAGGCGGCCGGGTGGGCGGCGGACTCGCACAGTGTCGCCAGACCCACGCCGATGTCCTCCCCGCGCACCTCGACCAGTCCGTCGGTGCACATCACGAGCCGGTCGCCGGGCTCCACGCGCACGCGTACCGCCTCGAAGGGCACTCCGCCGACGCCGATGGGCGCACCGGTGGGCAGGTCGAGCAGTTCGCTGCCGCCGTCCTCGGCACGGACCAGCACGGGCGGGATGTGGCCCGCGTTGGCGATGTGCAGCTCGCTCGCGATGGGGTCGTAGACGGCGTAGAGGCAGGTCGCGAGGTAGGTGTCGCCGAGGCGCTGGGCCAAGTCGTCCAGATTGCGCAGGAGTTGGGAGGGCGGGATGTCCATGGCGGCCATGGTCTGGACGGCCGTACGCAACTGGCCCATCATCGCGGCCGAGTTGAGGCCGTGTCCCATGACGTCGCCGACGACGAGCGCCGTGCGGGCGCCCGGCAGTTTCACCGAGTCGAACCAGTCGCCGCCGACCCGGCCGAGGAGGGTGCCGGGCAGATAGCGGGTGGCGATGTCGCAGCCCGCCATGCGCGGCGGGATGTGCGGCAGCATGCTGTCCTGGAGGGTCTCGGCGACGCTCTCCTGGTAGGTGTACATACGCGCGTTGTCGAGCACGAGGCCCGCGCGGGCGGCGAGTTCGGCGCCGGTGACGCGGTCCATGTCGTTGAACTCGACGCGCTCCGGGTGGCGCAGCAGGATCATGAAGCCGAGGACGACATTGCGTGCCTTCAGCGGGACGACGAGCATGGAGCGGCCGGTGATCAGCGGCCGGATGTCGCGCTTCTCGAACTGCGAGGCGATCATGTGGCCCATCTGCTCGCTGATGCGCGGCACGAGGACGGGCTGACCGCTGGTCATGCACTGGAAGAACGGGGTGTGTGCCGGGAAGGGCATGGCCTCGCCGACCGGTACGACGTCGTCCCAGCGCCCTGGTTCGTCGGTGTGTTCGAGGGCGACCCGGTGCCACATCGTCGTCGTGTCGGGTACACCGTCGGGGAACCCCTCGCCCGCGACGACCTGTTCGCGCAGATAGGTGCCCGCGACGTCCGTGAAGCGGGGTACGACGGCCTTGCTGACCTCGATGATCGTGCGGGACAGGTCGAGCGAGGTGCCGATGCGTCCGCTGACGTCGTTGAGGAACTCCAACCGCTCGCGCACGGCCGCGTATTCGAGGTCCTGGACGTCGTCCTTGAGGTCCTCGGGCAGGGGTTCGCCGGCCTGCGCCGCGCGGGCCGCCCGCTCCCGGCGTGCCTTGCGCTCGGCACGCCGGGGCACGCCCCAGTCGGGGGTGACCGGGACCAGGTCGTTCTGGCTGAACTCCAGGACGGGATAGCCCAGTTCGAGGATCTGGGCGACGATGCGGGCGCTCTCCCCGACGCTCATGCTGGGCAGGATCTCGGGGAGCCTGCGGGCGAGTTCGTCGGCGCCGGGGAAGTTGGTGTGCAGGGCGAAGCCGGGCGCGATGCGCTCGACGGCGATCTCGTCGTCCTCCTGGCGCAGTACGTCGGTGTCGGCGGCCAGCACCAGCAGGCGCCCGTGCCCGGGGCCCACCAGGGGGTACGCCCACCACAGGACGTCCACGCGGTCGCGCCCCGGCACGGTGAGGCGGGCGCGGCCCGACGCCGGGTAGGACAGCCGGCCGTCGAGGGAGGACTCCAGGTCGGGTCCGAGGCCGTCGTCGGCCAGGTGGGCGCCGTACGGAGTGGCGTCCTCGTCGCCATCGTCATCGCCGTCGTCGGGGAGGGCTCCGGAGACGGGCAGTAGGTCGACGGCGGGCTGGCCGAGGGCCTCCTCCTTGGAGGCACCGAACAGGCGCCGGGCGCCCCGGCTCCAGTGGGAGACGAGGCCTTCGCGGTCGACGACGACCACGGCCAACGGGATACGGCCCGCAGCGGCGTGCTCCGCCGGTGCGCCCTCCTCGGCCCCGCGGCCGGGAGTCGCGCCCGTCTCGGTGCCACGGTCCATGGCGCAGGCCCCTTCTTCCCACGGCTCCGCAAGATCTGTGCCGTCGCCACCACCGTACGGCGCCGGTCGGTCGCGATGTGTGGCAATCCGGTAATTGGTCTTCACCGGTCCGCTCCGGCGCACAGCCGCGCGCCCCGCACGCCGGTACGCCCGCACCGACCGGCCGGTCGGCCTCCTGCCCGGCGCCCTTACCTGGGGCTCAGTCGTCGTGCCCGAGCTGAAGGTCGCGTTCCGTTCGGTCGCCGCCGGCCACCTGGAGGACGGTGGCGACCGGCGGGTAGCCGGAGGCGATGACCGTGTACTCGCCGCAGGACAGGTCGACGAACCGGAACGTTCCGTCGGCTCCGGTGGTGAGCGTGTCCACGACGTTGCCGGCCGCGTCGAGCAGCGTCACGCGCGCGTCCTCGACCGGCCGTCCGCCACCGGCCCGCACGGTGCCCTTCAGGACGGCGCCGCCCGCGAGTTCGACGTCCTGGCGGGTCTCCCGGGAGGCGCGCACCATGACGGGGAGCGCGGTCGGGCGGAACGCGGGCGCGCTGGCGGCGAGGGTGTACTCGCCGGCCACCAGCTCGGTGATGACGTACCCGCCCTCGCGTCCGCTGCGGGTGGTGGCGACGACCTCGCCGTGCGCGTTGGTGAGCGTGACGGTGGCGTCCCGGACCGGCGAGCGGTCCGCGGTCAGCACCTGGCCCACGAGGTGTCCCGCGCCGCCGAGGACGACGTCCAGTTCGACGGGACGCTCGCCTACGGTCACGGTGACCGCCTGCGGCTGGTGGCCGCCCGCCGCGGCGATCAGGACGTACGCCCCCGCGCCGGGCGTGGACAGCGCGTACCGCCCGTCCTCGGCGCTCGCACCGCGCCCGATCTGCGCCCCCGTGACATCGATGAGGGTGAGCGCCGCGCGCGGTACGACGGTTCCGTCCGGGTGCTGGACGGTGCCGCACACCGGGATTCCGGCGGTGTAGGGCGCCCTGGCCTGCGGGATCGCCAGGGGGGCCGTGGGTCCTGGGGAGTCGAGGTCGGCGGGGGCGGTGTGGTGGGACACCAGCGGTTTCTCCTTGAGGAAGAAGGCGATGAGGAGGCCGAGGACGAGCACCGGCACGAGGTACAGGAAGATGCGCGGCATGGCGTCGGCGTACGCCCTGATGTAGCTGTCGCGCAGCGCCGGGGGGAGCGCGTGGACGAGCTGCGGGGTGATCGAGTCGGGGTCGGGGAGGCCGGCACCCGCGCGCGTGGGGAGGCTGTTCTCCAGGGACTCGGCGAGCCGGTTCGCGAACAGCGTGCCGAAGATCGCGGCGCCGACGCTGCCGCCGATCTGGCGGAAGTAGTTGTTGGCGCTGGTCGCGGTGCCGAGGTCGGCGGGGCGCACGGAGTTCTGCACGGCGAGGACGAGGACCGGCATCACCATGCCGATACCGGCGCCGAGGACGGCCATCCAGAGGCTGTAGTGCAGCCGGGGCGTGTCCACTTCGAGGCGGGAGAGCAACCACATGCCGAACACGGACAGGGCGCCGCCCAGGATCGGCCAGATCTTGTAGCGGCCGGTGTGGCTGATGAGCTGCCCGGAGACGATCGACGCGCCGACGATGCCGGCCATCATGGGCAGCATCAGCAGTCCGGACTCGGTGGCGGTGGCACCGTCGACCATCTGCAGGAAGGTCGGCAGATAGCTGGCGGCGCCGAACAGCGCCACACCGATCACCAGGCCCACCAGACCGGTGACATTGAAGACGGAGTCCCTGAACAGCCGCAGCGGGATGAGGGGTTCGGGCGCGAAGTGCTCGGCGACCAGGAAGAGCACGGTGGCGACGACCGCTCCGGCGCCGAGCCCGAGGATCTCGCGCGAGCCCCACGCGTACTCGGTGCCGCCCCAACTGGTCAGCAGCACCAGGCAGGTCGAGGCCACGGCGAGCAGCAGCGCCCCGAGGAGGTCGAGCCGGGCCCTGACGGCGGGCTTCGGCAGCTTCAGCACGACGGTGACGACGGCGAGCGTCAGCAGCCCGAACGGGACGTTGAACCAGAAGCACCACCGCCAGGAGAGGTGGTCGGTGAAGTAGCCGCCGAGGAGGGGCCCGGCGACCGAGGCGAGGCCGAACGCGGCGCCGATCAGGCCCATGAAGCGCCCGCGTTCACGCGGCGGCACGATGTCGGCGATGATCGCCTGCACGCCGATCATCAACCCGCCCGCGCCGACGCCCTGGAGGGCGCGGAAGGCGATGAGCTGGTCCATGCTGCGCGACCAGCCGGCCAGTGCCGAGCCGACGACGAACACGACGATCGCGAACTGGAAGACGCCCTTGCGGCCGAGGAGATCGCCGAGTTTGCCGTAGACCGGCAGTCCGACAGTGGCGGTGAGGAGATACGCGGTGATCGCCCAGGACATCTTGTCCAGGCCGTGCAGCTCACCGACGATCTTCGGGAGCGCGGTCGCGACGATCATCTGCTCCAGCGCGGCGAGCAGCAGCGCGAGCATGAGCCCGAAGAAGACCAACCGGACCTGGCGCGGGCCGAGTTGCGGAGGTTCGGCCGGGGGCGGCGCGGGTGCGGTCGTCGGCTCGTCCTGCACCAGAGTGATCCCGCCCATGTACCGCTCCCCTCGTCGCACCTACCGCACAATTCCCGCTTTGGGCGACAACTGTGAGCAAGCGCGACGAGTTACGGCGTACCGGTGCACGGGGGCGGAGATCCACTCGAACCGGTGAGGGGTACGAAGGGGCGAGCCAACGCCCCTTGGGAGGTTGCCCCTTGGGCTACTTCTCCACCTCGGTGGCGAGCTTGTCGAGGACGGCGTCGTAGATACGGCCGAGGCCCTTGGGGGCGAAGGTCCGCTCGAAGAAGCCGCCGATGCCGCCGGCACCGTCCCAGACGCTGGTGACGACGACCCGCGACTTGCCCTCGCCGGCCGGGGTGACACGCCAGGTGGTGACCATCGAGGAGTTGCGGTCCTTCTCGACGAGTTCACCGTCGGTGGGCTCGCTGACCTCCAGGAGGCAGTCCCGGACGCGCTTGCTGGTGGCCTGGAGCTTCCAGTGGACGAGGGTGCCCTCGCCGTCGCCGCCCTCGCGCACCTCGTACTCGCTGAACTGCTCGGACAACACCTTCGAGCGCGTGCCGCTGTAATCGGCGAGGGCGTCGAACACCGTCTCCGCGTCCGCCGCGACGATGCGCTCCGTGGTGGCCTCGACCTGCGCCATTGCGTTCCTCCAGCAGCTGGGTGTTCGGGGGTTCGCGCTCACCCAACCACCCCGCCGCCCGCCCACCCAAATCGGGGTCCGGACTATCGAGGAGCTTCACAGAACTCGAACATACGCTCGCACGATCAAGGGAACATGTGTTCTATTCTCGGGTCAGTGCTACCGAGGAGGTGTCATGCGCTGGGAGAACCTCACAGTGGAATCCGGCTCCGGCTCCAGCCGGACCGACGCCGCGTTGTTCGGCGCGGACGCGGTGACCACCCGTACCTTCGACTCCCCCGAGTTCCGCGGGATCACCTTCCACGAGATCCGGGCCCGTTCGATCATCAACCGGGTGCCGGGGGCCTCCCGCATGCCGTTCGAGTGGACGGTGAACCCGTACCGGGGCTGCACGCACGCGTGCGTCTACTGCTTCGCCCGCAAGACACACAGTTATCTGGACCTCGACACCGGTCTCGGCTTCGACTCCCAGATCGTCGTCAAGGTGAACGCGCCGGAGCTGCTGCGCCGCCAGCTCGGCTCACGCCGCTGGCTGGGCGACCACATCGCGATGGGCACCAACGTCGACTGCTACCAGCGCGCGGAGGGCCGCTACCGGCTGATGCCGGGCATCCTCAGCGCCCTGCGCGACCACGCGAACCCCTTCTCGATCCTGACGAAGGGCACGCTGATCCTGCGCGACCTCGACCTCCTGGTGCAGGCGTCGCAGGTCACGGACGTGGGCATCTCGGTCTCCGTCGGCTTCACCGACCCGGCGCTGTGGCGCACGGTCGAGCCGGGCACACCCGCCCCGGAACGGCGCCTGGACGTCGTACGGACGCTGGGCGAGCACGGCATCGGCTGCGGGGTGCTGATGGCGCCGGTGCTGCCCTTCCTCAGCGACCACCCGGCCCAGCTGCGGGCCACGGTGCGGGCGATCGCCGCCGCCGGGGCGACCTCCGTGACCCCGCTGGTGCTGCATCTGCGCCCCGGCGCCCGCGAGTGGTACATGGCCTGGCTCGGACACCACCACCCACATCTGGTGCGCCGGTACGAGCGGTTGTACGCGGAGGGCGCCTACGCCCCCAAGTGGTACCAGCGCCGGATCACCGGGCTGGTCCACGACCTGGCCCAGGAGTACGGGATTGGCCCCACGCGCGCGGGGATGCCCCGCAGGATCCCGGCCCCCGCCGAGCCCGACCCCCTCGCCCCCGGGGCGGCGGCGCCCGAACCGGTCCAGCTGACCCTCCTCTGAGGGCCCGGCCCAGGGCCCGAAAATTCGGAGGTCTCCGCGCGGGCGGTACGCCTAGGGTGCCGCCATGAACGACCCGAACGACCCGGTCCTCGTCCGCGAGATGACCCTCGACGACTGCGAGCGCGTCTCCGAGATCCGTGTCCGGGGCTGGCAGCACGCCTACAAGGGCCTGATGCCGCAGCCGTACCTCGACGCCCTCAGCGTGGCGGACGACGCCGAGCGGCGGCGTACGTTCTTCGTGGGCGCCGGGTCCGAGGTCGTGAACCTCGTGGCGGAGCGAGCGGGGGAAGTCGTCGGCTGGGCCTGTCACGGGCCCTACCGGGACGGCGAATTCCGCACCGACGACGCCGAGTTGTACGCGATCTACGTGGACGTCGGGCAGTTCGGCGCCGGGGTCGGGCCGGCGCTGCTGCGGGAGTCGGTCCGCCGCTGCGCCGACGCCGGGCACCGGCGCATGCTCCTGTGGGTCCTCAAGGGCAACGACCGCGCACGACGGTTCTACGAGCGCGAGGACTTCGCGGCCGACGGCGCCGAGGAACCCTTCGACGTGGACGGGGTCGCCGTACCGGAAGTGCGGTACGCGCGCGTGCTGCCCCGCTGACGGCTCACCTCTGCCGTCGGGTCACCTCTGTTTGGGAATGCGCGCCAGTGCGTGCACCGCCGCCTCGGCGAGGGCCGGGTGCGCGAGGGCCTCGTTCAGGACCGGGGCCGCGCGCCGGTCCCCCAGCGTGCCCAGCCCCTCCACACAGGCGAGCGCCACCCGGCGGTAGGGGTCGTGCGGTTTCAGCCGGCGAGCCAGTGTGGTGATCAGCGCGGGCACGGACTCGGGGGCGTGCAGCTCGGCCAGCAGCCGGACGGGGTGCAGGGCGTAGGCGACGCGCAGTTCGTTCGTCGCGAGGGCCGCCGCCGCACGGGCCGTGCGCGGGTCGCCGAGGCGGGCCAGGGCGTACGCGGCGGAGGCACAGCGCTGCGGGTCACGGTGGTTGAGGAGGAGGACGAGGGCCTCGAAGGCACGCCGGTCACCCGCGAGCCCGAGCCGGAAGGCGGCCAACTCCCTTGCCCACAGCGGCTGTCCGGGCGCGGTGAGGACATCGGCCAGCGCGTCCGGGTCCTCGGTCGCCGCGAGGTCCTCGTACATCTCCGAGGCACCTGCCCCGGCCTCGGCCCGTAAGCGCTCCGTGAGTGATCGCAACTCTTCGTCCATAAAACCGAGGTTAGGTGCGGCAACAGGGCCGCGTGGGCAGGATCTCGGGACGTACATCACAAATTCGGGGGCTGGCGCGCTCGTTACCCACCGGTTAAGCTCAGACGAGCGAGTTACCCACTCGCATGATTGCTTACGACGGCCTGGTGACGCAGCCGTCGTGAGTGCTGGTCGGTTCGGTACATCAAGTACCGCAGTACGGCACGGCCTTGGGACAGGGCCGTCGGATCCACCCTTCTCCGGGCGTGTGCGCTCGCAGCCCGGCAACACCCGCACTCCCTCTCGCACCCGGTGCGCCCCCTCGGCGCACCCGTCGTGCTCCCAGTCGTCACCACCCTCATTTCTGGAGTCCCGCGATGGCCACTCCCCTGTCCCACACCTCTCCGTCCGCGCTCATGACCGTCGCCGTCGTCGGCCTCGGCACGATGGGCACCGGCATCACCGAGGTCCTCGCCCGGGCCGGCCGCGAGGTCGTCGGCATCGACATCAGCGAGGCCACGGCCGCGAAGGCCGTCGCCGCCCTGGAGTCCTCGACCGCCCGTGCCGTGGTGCGCGGCCGGCTCACCGAACAGGAGCGCGCGGACCTCCTCGCCCGCTTCCGCACCTCCACCGACCTGCGCGCGGCGGCCGACGCCGACCTGGTCATCGAGGTGGCGCCGGAGTCGTACGAGATCAAGCACCAGATCTTCCGCGCCCTCGACGACATCGTGCGCCCCGACACGATCCTCGCGACCGGCACCAACGCCCTCTCCGTGACCCGTCTCGCCGCCGACTCGGCGCGGCCCGAGCGCGTCCTGGGCCTGCACTTCTTCAACCCGGCACCGGCGATGAAGCTGGTCGAGGTGGTCTCGTCGGTGCTGACCGCGCCGCAGGCCGTCGCCGCGGTCACCGATCTGGCGATCGAGCTGGGCAAGGAGCCCGTCGCGGTCGGCGACCGCCCCGGATTCGTCGCCGACGGACTGCTGTTCGGCTATCTCAACCAGGCCGCCGCGATGTACGAGGCGAAGTACGCCTCCCGGGAGGACATCGACGCGGCGATGCGGCTCGGCTGCGGTCTGCCGATGGGCCCGCTCGCCCTGCTCGACCTGATCGGCGTCGACACGGCCCGTACGGTCCTGGAGGCCATGTACTCCGAGTCCAACGACCGGCTGCACGCCCCGGCGCCCGTCCTCAAGCAGCTCAGCGAGGCGGGCCTGACGGGCCGCAAGTCGGGACGCGGCTTCTACTCGTACGAGGCACCCGGCAGCGCCACGGTCGTGGCGGACGCCCTGACCCCGCTCTCCGACGCTCCCGAGACCCCCGGCCGCACGGTCCGCTCCGTCGGTGTCGCCGGCTCCGGGACCATGGCCTCCGGGATCGCCGAGGTCTTCGCCAAGGCCGGGTACGAGGTGGTCCTGGCCGCCCGCAGCGAGGAGAAGGCGCAGATCGCCAAGGCCAGGATCGGCAAGTCCCTCGCGCGCTCCGTCGACAAGGGCCGCCTGACCGCCGAGGCCGCCGCGCAGACCCTCGACCGGATCACCGCGGCGGGCTCCTACGACGCCTTCGCGGACGTCGATCTGGCCGTCGAGGCCGTCGCCGAGGACCTGGAGATCAAGCAGCAGCTGTTCGGGACGCTGGACAAGGTCTGCAAGCCGGGCGCGGTGCTGGCCACCACCACCTCCTCACTCCCCGTCGTCGCGTGCGCCCGCGCCACCTCGCGTCCGCAGGACGTGATCGGCATGCACTTCTTCAACCCGGCGCCGGCGATGAAGCTGGTCGAGGTCGTCCGTACGGTGTTGACGGCCGACGACGTCCACTCAACGGTCCGCGAGGTCTGCGTCAAGATCAAGAAGCATGCCGTGGACTGTGGTGACCGAGCTGGATTCATCGTCAACGCATTGCTTTTCCCGTATCTCAACAACGCGATCAAGATGGTGCAGGAGCACTATGCATCTCTTGACGACATTGACGCGGCGATGAAGCTGGGCGGCGGCTACCCGATGGGCCCGTTCGAGCTGCTCGACGTGGTCGGACTCGATGTCTCCCTGGCCATCGAGAAGGTCCTGCACCGCGAGTTCCGGGACCCGGGACTGGCCCCCGCGCCGCTCCTGGAGCATCTGGTGGCCGCGGGCTGCCTCGGCCGCAAGACGGGCCGCGGCTTCCGCGAATATGCCCGCCGCTGACGGGGAGGGCGACCGGCTCGGACCCGTCTTCGGACAGGAGGACGACTGGGGCGGACTGCTCGACCCGGCCTCGGCACCCCCGCCCGCACCGGGCGGGGGTGGTCCGGGACGTGCGCGCCACCCTGCACACATGCAGTACGTTCGGGTCATGTCCCAGGCCGCCAAGTCCTCCCGTACCCCAGCCACTCCCGACGCACCGGAAAGTGCCGCGGGCAGCCGTGCCGCCGCCCAGCGGCTCAAGATGCGCCGAGAGCTGGCGGCCGCGGCGATGGAGCTGTTCTCGACCAAGGGCTACGAAGGCACCACCGTCGACGAGATCGCGGCCCGGGCCGGCGTGGCCCGCCGCACCTTCTTCCGGCACTTCCGCTCCAAGGAAGAGGCGATCTTCCCGGACCACGACGACACGTTGATCCGGGCCGAGGCGGTGCTCAACGCGGCACCCGCGCACGAGCATCCCCTCGACACCGTGTGCCGCGGCATCAAGGAAGTCATGAAGATGTACGCGGCCCGGCCGGAGATCTCGGTCGCCCGCTACAAGCTGACCCGCGAGGTCCCCACCCTGCGCGAGGCGGAGATCGCGTCGGTCGCCCGCTACGAACGCCTCTTCACCCGCTACCTCCTGGGCCACTTCGACGAGCACGCCCACGACGACGACGCCAACGACGACCCGTTGCTGGCCGAGGTCGCCGCGTCGGCCGTCGTCACCGCCCACAACCACGTCCTGCGGCGCTGGCTGCGGGCGGGCGGCCAGGGCGACGTCGAGACCCAGCTCGACCACGCCTTCGGGATCGTACGGAAGACCTTCGGCACGGGCATCGGGGCCGGGCGGGACACCCCGCCCCGGACGGCGCCTGCCTCGGTGACCTCGCAGGGCGAGGTGCTGGTCGCGGTCGCGCGGACCGACGCGCCGCTCGACGAGGTCATGCGGACGATCGAGCAGGCGCTGAAGGAACGCTCGTAAGGAACGGACGTACGCAAGAGGCGTGCCGCGGGTGACTGCGGCCCGCCTCTTCCGTTTCCGCGCGCCTCTGTGCCCCCACGAGAACTACTCCTCAGTAGCCTTTGATCGATCATCGCTCATTTGTTACGTAAAGATTTCATCTGAGGCCACTTTCTGACACCCAGTGCCTTGCTACCTGACACGGGGTGCCATACCTTGAAGGTGTCCGGGCGGCCGGCGTGCAGAGACCATTCGTACGCCGGCTGTCCCCGCAAACCACGTGTCTGCGCGCCCGGACGCCTGCGTCACAGGCAACCTCCCGCGCCACCACGCGCTGCCGAAACACCACCGCCGAACCGACGGCACGTCTCACCCCAACCCTCAGCAGCACCGACGTAACCCTCAGCGTCTTCCCTCAGGACGCCATTCGCCGGAGGCACCACCGTGACCGTTAAGGACATCCTGGACGCGATCCAGTCGCCGGACTCGACTCCGGCCGACTTCGCCGCCATTCAGCTTCCCGAGTCGTACCGTGCGATCACCGTGCACAAGGACGAGACGGACATGTTCGCGGGCCTCGAGACCCGCGACAAGGACCCCCGTAAGTCGATCCACCTGGACGACGTCCCGGTGCCGGAACTCGGCCCGGGCGAGGCCCTGGTGGCCGTCATGGCATCGAGTGTCAACTACAACTCGGTCTGGACGTCGATCTTCGAGCCGCTGTCCACCTTCGGCTTCCTGGAGCGCTACGGAAGGCTCAGCGAGCTGACCAAGCGGCACGACCTGCCGTACCACGTCATCGGTTCCGACCTCGCGGGCGTCGTCCTGCGCACCGGTCCCGGTGTCAACTCCTGGAAGCCCGGTGACGAGGTCGTCGCGCACTGCCTGAGCGTCGAGCTGGAGTCCTCCGACGGGCACAACGACACGATGCTCGACCCCGAGCAGCGCATCTGGGGCTTCGAGACGAACTTCGGCGGGCTGGCGGAGATCGCCCTCGTCAAGTCCAACCAGCTGATGCCCAAGCCGGACCACCTGTCGTGGGAGGAGGCCGCCGCACCCGGTCTGGTCAACTCCACCGCGTACCGCCAGCTGGTGTCGCGCAACGGCGCCGGGATGAAGCAGGGCGACAACGTCCTCATCTGGGGCGCGAGCGGCGGCCTCGGCTCGTACGCCACGCAGTTCGCGCTGGCCGGGGGCGCCAACCCCATCTGTGTCGTCTCCAGCGAGCAGAAGGCGGACATCTGCCGGAAGATGGGCGCCGAGGCGATCATCGACCGCAACGCCGAGGGCTACAAGTTCTGGGCGGACGAGCACAACCAGGACCCCCGTGAGTGGAAGCGGTTCGGCAAGCGCATCCGTGAGCTGACCGGCGGCGAGGACGTCGACATCGTCTTCGAGCACCCCGGCCGCGAGACCTTCGGCGCGTCGGTCTACGTCACCCGCAAGGGCGGCACGATCGTCACCTGCGCCTCCACCTCGGGCTTCAACCACGAGTACGACAACCGGTACCTGTGGATGTCCCTCAAGCGCATCATCGGCTCCCACTTCGCCAACTACCGTGAGGCCTGGGAGGCCAACCGCCTGGTCGCCAAGGGCAAGATCCACCCGACGCTCTCCAAGGTGTACTCCCTGGAGGAGACCGGGCAGGCCGCCTACGACGTCCACCGCAACCTCCACCAGGGCAAGGTCGGCGTCCTGTGCCTGGCCCCCGAGGAAGGCCTCGGTGTGCGCGACGAGGAGAAGCGCGCCCAGCACATCGACGCCATCAACCGCTTCCGGAACATCTGAGAGCCGGAGGCCCTAGATGACTGAGCGTCAGTCCGCCGAAGGCAGGCGGGAGAAGGACCGGCCGTGGCTCATGCGCACGTACGCCGGTCACTCCACGGCCGAGGCGTCCAACGAGTTGTACCGGCGCAACCTCGCCAAGGGCCAGACAGGTCTGTCGGTGGCCTTCGACCTGCCGACCCAGACCGGGTACGACCCCGACCACATCCTCGCCCGCGGCGAGGTCGGCCGGGTCGGTGTGCCCGTCTCGCACCTCGGTGACATGCGCCGGCTGTTCCAGGACATCCCCCTGGACCAGATGAACACCTCGATGACGATCAACGCCACCGCCATGTGGCTGCTGGCGCTCTACCAGGTCGTCGCCGAGGAGCAGGGTGTCGACATCACCACGCTCCAGGGGACGACCCAGAACGACATCGTCAAGGAGTACCTGTCCCGGGGGACCCACGTGTTCCCGCCGGGACCCTCGCTCCGGCTGACGACGGACATGATCTGCTACACGGTCAACCACATCCCCAAGTGGAACCCGATCAACATATGCAGCTATCACCTCCAGGAGGCGGGGGCGACCCCGGTCCAGGAGATCGCGTACGCGATGTCGACGGCCATCGCGGTCCTGGACGCCGTACGGGACTCGGGGCAGGTTCCCGCCGAGAAGTTCGGTGATGTCGTCGCCCGGATCTCCTTCTTCGTGAACGCGGGTGTCCGGTTCATCGAGGAGATGTGCAAGCTGCGGGCGTTCGGGCGGATCTGGGACCAGGTCACGCGCGAGCGGTACGGCATCGAGAACCCCAAGCAGCGGCGCTTCCGGTACGGCGTGCAGGTCAACTCGCTCGGGCTGACCGAGGCGCAGCCGGAGAACAACGTCCAGCGGATCGTGCTGGAGATGCTGGCCGTGACCCTGTCGAAGGACGCACGCGCGCGTGCCGTCCAGCTCCCCGCCTGGAACGAGGCGCTGGGGCTCCCCCGGCCCTGGGACCAGCAGTGGTCGCTGCGCATGCAGCAGGTGCTCGCCTACGAGAGCGATCTGCTGGAGTACGAGGACATCTTCGCCGGGTCGCACGTGGTCGAGAAGAAGGTGGCCGAGCTGGTCGAGGAGTCGCTCGCCGAGATCGGCCGCATCGAGGAGATGGGCGGCGCGATGGCCGCCGTCGAGTCGGGCTATCTGAAGTCACAGCTCGTGGCGTCCCACGCCGAGCGCCGGGCCCGTATCGAGTCCGGTGAAGAGAAGATCGTGGGCGTCAACATCTTCGAGTCGACCGAGCCGAACCCGCTCACGGCCGACCTCGACGCGGCGATCCAGACCGTCGATCCGGCCGTCGAGGCGCGGGTGACGTCGGCGCTCCAGGGCTGGCGCGACACGCGGTACCAGCCGCCCTTCAACCACCCGCGCCCGTGCAAGGCGCTGGAGCGGCTGAAGGAGGCCGCGAAGGGCACCGACAACCTCATGGAGGCCACCCTGGAGTGCGCCCGCGCCGGGGTCACGACCGGCGAGTGGGCCGGGGCCCTGCGCGAGGTGTTCGGGGAGTTCCGCGCGCCGACCGGGGTCTCGTCCGCGCCGGTCGCGGTGACCGCCGGGGAGGGCACCGCGATGGCGCTGGTGCGCCGCAGGGTGGAGGCCACGGCGCGGGACATGGGCGTGGGCAAGCTCCGGTTCCTGGTGGGCAAGCCGGGCCTGGACGGGCACTCCAACGGTGCCGAGCAGATCGCCGTGCGGGCCCGTGACGCCGGGTTCGAGGTGGTCTACCAGGGCATCCGGCTCACCCCGGAGGAGATCGTGGAGGCGGCGGTCGCCGAGGACGTGCACGCGGTCGGCCTGTCGATCCTCTCCGGCTCGCACGCGCAGCTCGTGCCGGACGTACTGGAACGGCTCCGTGTGGCCGGTGCCACAGATATACCCGTCATCGCCGGTGGGATCATCCCCAATGGTGACGCCGAACAGCTGAGGGCTGCGGGCGTGGCCGCGGTCTTCACCCCGAAGGACTTCGACATCACCGGAATCATCGGCCGCATCGTCGACGAGATCCGGAAAGCGAACAAGCTCGACCCCCTGGAGGTCCCCGCATGACCACGCCCGTCAACCGTCTGCGCCCCCGGCGTTCCTGTCTCGCGGTCCCCGGGAGCAACCCTCGCTTCCTGGAGAAGGCCCAAGGGCTGCCCGCCGACCAGGTCTTCCTGGACCTGGAGGACGCGTGCGCGCCGCTCGCCAAACCCGAGGCGCGGCACACCATCGTCAAGTTCCTCAACGAGGGCGACTGGACGGGCAAGACGAGGGTCGTGCGCGTCAACGACTGGACGACGGAGTGGACGTACCGCGATGTCGTCACGGTCGTCGAGGGGGCCGGCCAGAACCTCGACTGCATCATGCTGCCGAAGGTGCAGACGGCCCAGCAGGTCGTCGCCCTCGACCTGCTGCTGACGCAGATCGAGAAGACGATGGGCTTCGAGGTCGGCAAGATCGGCATCGAGGCGCAGATCGAGAACGCGCAGGGCCTCAACAACGTCAACGAGATCGCGACGGCCTCCCAGCGCGTCGAGACGATCATCTTCGGCCCGGCCGACTTCATGGCGTCGATCAACATGAAGTCGCTGGTCGTGGGTGAGCAGCCGCCCGGCTACCCGGCGGACGCCTACCACTACATCCTGATGAAGATCCTGATGGCGGCCCGCGCCAACAACCTCCAGGCGATCGACGGCCCCTACCTGCAGATCCGCAACGTCGACGGCTACCGCGAGGTCGCCCAGCGCGCCGCCGCGCTCGGCTTCGACGGCAAGTGGGTGCTGCACCCGGGCCAGGTCGAGGCGTCCAACGAGATCTTCTCGCCCTCGCAGGAGGACTTCGACCACGCCGAACTGATCCTGGACGCGTACGAGTACTACACGTCCGAGGCGGGCGGCAAGAAGGGCTCCGCGATGATCGGCGACGAGATGATCGACGAGGCCAGCCGCAAGATGGCGCTGGTCATCTCGGGCAAGGGCCGGGCCGCCGGCCTGGAGCGCACGTCCAAGTTCGAAGCGCCGGAGGCCTGAGCACCATGCAGTTCGGACGCACCTACGAGGAGTTCGAGGTCGGGGCGGTCTACAAGCACTGGCCCGGAAAGACCGTCACGGAGTACGACGACCACCTCTTCTGTCTCCTGACGATGAACCACCACCCGCTCCACATGGACGCCAACTACGCCGAGAACACCACGGACTTCGGCAAGAACGTCGTGGTCGGCAACTACATCTACTCCCTGCTGCTGGGCATGTCCGTGCCGGACGTGTCGGGCAAGGCGATCGCGAACCTGGAGATCGAGTCGCTGAAGCACGTGGCGCCGACCTTCCACGGCGACACGATCTACGGCGAGACGACGGTCCTCGACAAGACGCCCTCCCGGTCGAAGAACGACCGCGGGATCGTCTACGTCGAGACCAAGGGCTACAAGCAGGACGGCACGCTGGTCTGCGTGTTCCGCCGCAAGGTGATGGTGCCCACCGAGACGTACATCAAGGAGCGCGGCGGCGAACAGCCCGGCCGGCCCCAGCTCAAGGAGCAGGAGAAGTAGCCATGGCGCGACTCGCCCAGACCGCCGGTCTGACCGACATCCAGCAGGAGATCCTGTCCACGGTCCGGGACTTCGTGGACAAGGAGATCCTCCCGGTCGCGACCGAGTTGGAGCACCGCGACGAGTATCCGCAGCAGATCGTCGACGGCCTCAAGGAGTTGGGCCTGTTCGGCCTGATGATCCCCGAGGAGTACGGCGGTCTGGGCGAGTCGCTCCTGACGTACGCGCTGTGCGTCGAGGAGATCGCGCGTGGCTGGATGTCGGTCTCCGGGATCATCAACACGCACTTCATCGTGGCGTACATGCTCAAGCAGCACGGCACGCAGGAGCAGAAGGACCACTTCCTGCCGAAGATGGCGGCCGGAGACATCCGGGGCGCGTTCTCGATGTCGGAGCCGGCGCTCGGCTCGGACGTGTCGGCCATCACCTCCAAGGCGGTCCGGGACGGTGACGAGTACGTCCTCAACGGCCAGAAGATGTGGCTGACGAACGGCGGAACGTCCACTCTGGTCGCCGTACTCGTCCGAAGTGACGAAGGACACCCGGAGGGGACCGCGCCCCACAAGTCGATGACCACCTTCCTGGTCGAGAAGGAGGCGGGCTTCGGTGAGGTCCGGCCCGGGCTCACCATCCCGGGGAAGATCGACAAGATGGGTTACAAGGGCGTCGACACCACCGAACTCATCATGGACGGACTGCGCATTCCGGCCGATCGCGTGCTCGGTGGCGCCACCGGCCGGGGTTTTTACCAAATGATGGACGGCGTCGAGGTGGGCCGCGTCAACGTGGCCGCGCGTGGCTGCGGTGTCGCTCAGCGTGCGTTCGAACTGGGCGTCTCTTATGCCCAGCAGCGTCATACTTTCGGCAAGCCGATCGCCCAGCACCAGGCGATCCAGTTCAAGCTGGCCGAGATGGCTACCAAGGTCGAGGCCGCCCATGCGATGATGGTGAACGCGGCACGCAAAAAGGACTCGGGAGAACGAAACGACCTTGAGGCAGGGATGGCGAAGTACCTCGCCTCCGAGTACTGCAAAGAGGTCGTGGAGGACGCCTTCCGGATCCACGGCGGCTACGGCTTCTCCAAGGAGTACGAGATCGAGCGCCTCTACCGCGAGGCCCCGATGCTGCTGATCGGCGAAGGTACCGCCGAGATCCAGAAAATGATCATCGGGCGCAGGTTGCTCGAAGAGTACAAATTCCAGGGCTGATTGTTCGGTTCGGGGTGTTTTCTTCGAGAAGAAGATCACACCCCGTCAGCACTCTTCAGCCGCCGACTCGGCTTCCTGGCTTACCCAGTTGTTGCTGTGAGCCGCTACGATCGCCGGAAAGCCGCCGTCCCCTGATACAGCGCGGCATCATCCGCTACGAAGGTCATCCATGCCCCACAGCCAAACCTCTGCACCTCGCGACAGCCTGGCAGGCGTACGCCTGGCGCGCGGAGCATCGCCGTGGCTCCTCCCGACCGTCGCCACCGCAGCCCTCAGCCTGGTACGCGCGCGCAAGTCCGGCGCCGCCAAGGCCGTGGCCGTACCCGCCACCGCGCTGGCGGCGGGCATGCTGTGGTTCTTCCGTGACCCCGAGCGCGAGATCACCCAGGGCCGGGTCATCTCTCCCGCCGACGGCGTGGTGCAGAGCATCATGCCGTGGAAGGACGGCCGCACCCGCGTCGCGATCTTCATGAGCCCGCTCAACGTACACGTCAACCGCGCGCCCCTCTCCGGCACGGTGACGTCCGTCGAGCACATCCCCGGCGGGTTCGTTCCGGCGTTCAACAAGGAGAGCGAGAACAACGAGAGAGTCGTCTGGCACTTCGACACCGAACTCGGTGACATCGAGATGATCCAGATCGCCGGTGCGGTCGCTCGCCGCATCGTCCCGTACGTCCCGCAGGGCACGAAGGTCGAGCAGGGCGACCGGATCGGCCTGATCCGCTTCGGCTCGCGCGTCGACATCTACCTCCCCGAGGGTGTCGAGGTCGCGGTCGAGGTCGGACAGAAGACGGTGGCAGGGGTGACTCGCATTGACCGTGATTGATCCCGAGACACAGGCCGGCTGGGTGCCGGAGGCCGACGAGGTGGGTGACGACGAGGAGGAGATGCCCCTTTCTCTCCGCCTCTCAATAGCGGACACCCTCACCCTCGGCAACGCCACCTGCGGCTTCATGGCGGTGTACTTCACCACCACCGGCATCCTGATCCCGCACCTCACCGGCAGTGACGAGTCGGGCATGGCCCGTCACTCGGCGGCGACCGCGGTGATCCTGATGCTCTGTGCGGCGGTCTTCGACCTGTTCGACGGTCTGGTCGCCCGCAAGCTGCGCTCCTCCCCCATGGGCGCCGAGCTGGACAACCTCTCCGACCTGATCAGCTTCGGTCTGGCACCGGCGTACTTCGTCCTGGTGTACGGCATGGTCGCGGACGACGCGTACCAGAAGGTGGCCGCGGTCGGTGCGATCGTCGTCCTGCTCGCGGTCGTGCTGAGGCTCGCGAGATTCTCCTGTGTGACGGTGAAGGACGGCACCTTCCAGGGCATGCCGAGTCCCTTCGGCGCCCTGACGGTCGTCTCGATCGTGCTCCTGGAGCTGCCGTTCGTGGCCACGCTCATGGCCATCGTCGGCACCGCCTGGCTGATGGTGAGCCGGGTCGAGTACCCGAAGCCGCGGGGTCCGCTCGCGGTCGCGATGCTCTCCTGGATCGTCGCCGCGATGGGGCTTCTGGCGGCCTGGGCCTTCGACGCCCCCGGTGGTCAGCTCCTCCTCCAGACCGGCTGCGCCCTGCAGCTCGTCCTGGGCGCGGTGATCCCGCTCTTCGCCACGGCCCGCCGCGTGAACAACTTCCGCGGCAACCGCCGCGAGGCACGGGCGGCACAGCTGCCGTAGCGGTAATCGCTGTACGGAGGGCCCCGAACCGGATGACGGT
>NZ_JBSFDA010000079.1:0-46450 GCF_053593675.1 Streptomyces sp. NPDC002156
CGGGCTGGTTTGTCAGCCCGTCCGGCGTTTGAGGACAAGGGGGTTCAGGGGCGGAGCCCCCGAGGATGGGACGGGTAGGGGCGGCGGGGGCGAGAGAAAATCAGCCGCCGGCCTTCAGCAGGGCCGCAACGATCGGCCCCGCCGTGCTCCCCCCGTGCCCGCCCTGCACAACCACACCCGCGCCCGCCAGATCCCCCCGGTACGCCGTGAACCACCCGTTCGGCTTCTCCTGGCCGTCGACTTCAGCAGACCCCGTCTTCGCCCCGTAGTCCGGGCCCAGCCCAACCATCGCCTCCGCCGCCGTCCCGTACGCCGCCGTGTACTGCATCAACTCCCGCAGCTGCGACAGCGTCGACGACGACATCGTCCGGGAGGCGGTCGCCAGCGTGCGGCCGTCCACCTCCGCCGAGACCAGATACGGCTGCCGGAACACCCCCGACTCCACCGTCGCCGCCACCGACGCCATGTTCAGCGGGTTCATCCGCACCCCGCCCTGCCCGATCAACGACGCCGCCATCTGCGCCTGCGACTGCACCGGCACCGACCCGTCGAAGGTCGAGACCCCGATCGCCCAGTTGTCCATGCCGAGGCCGAACACCTGCTGCGCCTGCTTGGTCAGGCTGTCGTTGTCGAGCTTCTTGGCCTGGCTGATGAAGGCCGTGTTGCAGGACCGCGCGAAACTCGCCTTGAACGTGCCGCCCTTGATCTCGAACTCGTCGTCGTTCTGGAACTTCCAGCCGCCGTACGTCGAGTACTTCGGGCAAGGGTGCGCCTTGTCCGCCGACGCCAGGCCCTTCTCGATCAGCAGCGACGACGTGATCACCTTCATCGTCGAACCGGGTGCGAGCGAACCCTGGAACGCCGTGTTGAAGCCGTGGGACTGGTTCGCCACCGCCAACACCTCGCCCGTCGACGGGCGGATCAGGACCACGGACGACTTCGCTTTCTTCGCGACCTGCGCCTCCGCCGCCGCCTGAAGCCCCGGGCTCAGCGTCGTCTTCACCACACCCGGCGTGCCCTTGCTCAGCTCCAGCAGCGTCTTGTCGGCCGACTTGGCCGCCTTGGACGCCGTACCGCGCACGACCCGGAGTTCGATGCCCGCCTTGCCGCCGGCCTTCTTGCCGTACTTCTCCCGGAGGCTGTCCAGGACCGTGCCCAGCGACGGGTACTTCTTCAGGGTCAGTTCGCCGCCGTCGCGGTCGACCGCCTTGATCGGCGGGGTGCCGGCCTCCCCCGTCAGCAGCTTGTCGCCGTCGGCCAGGTCGGGGTGGATCACCGACGCGTGCCAGTCGACCAGCGGCTTCCCGTCGGACGTACGACGGACCACGGTCAGGGCGCCGGTGTACGCCAGCGGCTTGCTCGTGCCGCCGAACGTCACCGTGCCCTTGACCGAGAAGGGCACCTTGGCGCCCGTCGCCACGCCGGGTGTGATCGTCACACCGGTGATGTGGGCGTCCTTGGTAAAGCCGGTGAGGAGCGTGGACGCCGCTTTCGTCGTGTCGTTCGTCGACGCCGCCGCCTGCGCGACCTTGCCCGTCTGCCAGGCGGTCAGGAACTGGGTGGAGATCGCCTTGACCTGGGCAGCCGACACCGGGCCCGTCGGTACCTTCGGCTTCTGGTCGGCCGTGGTGGCGGTCGAGGAGCCGTCCTCGGCCGCCGCTCCGCCGCCGTACAGCGCGTAGACGCCGAAACCGGCGCCGCCGACGACCACGGCGATCATCCCGCCGATCACGGCGGGCCTGGTCTTCCGTGCACTCTGTCGCTCGGCGACGTGCCTCTTCTTGCCCCTCTTGCCCACAGCTCCCGATCCTTCGCGGTAATCCCCAGGGTCCCCGTTGCCCTCACTTGCACCTCAACGACAACGACCACCCTAGAGTCCCGTCCTGTGCGGGTGAGTTCAGCCGCCGGTCCGTAGCACGGCTGCGACAATCGGGCCGGCCGCGTCGCCGCCGTGTCCGCCCTCCTGCGTCATGGCCGCCGCCGCGATGTCGCCCCGGAATCCGGTGAACCAGCTGTTGGACTTCGCCTGCCCGTCCACCTCGGCGGACCCGGTCTTCGCGCCGATGTCCCCGCTCAGCCCGGACATGGCCTCCTGGGCGGTGCCCTGGGTCGCCGTCATCCGCATCATCTCCTTGAGCTGCGCGGACGTACTCGCCGGCAGCCCCTTCGCCGTCGCCAGCTCACGGTCGTCCAGGTCCGGCGATACGAGGTACGGCTGCCGGAACTCACCGGTGATCGCCGTCGCCGTCACCGACGCCATGTTCAGCGGGCTCATCTGGACCTGGCCCTGCCCGATCGCGTTGGCCGCCCGGTCCGGGCCGGGAGACGCGGGGACACTGCCGTCGAACGACGTGATCCCGGTCTTCCAGTTGTCCTGCCCGAGCCCGAACCGCTCCTGGGCCTCGGTCGTCAGCGACTCGTCCGTGAGCGGGTTCGCCTCGGTGCCGTCGATCAGCTTGATGAAACCGGTGTTGCAGGAGCGCAGGAAGTCGTTGGCGAGAGTGGCGCCCTCGTTCGGCTCCATGCCCTTGAGGTTGTTGAAGGTCTGGCTCTGCCAGGTCGCGGTCGGCGTGCAGGGCGCCGGGCTGTTCATCGTCGCGACACCGTTGTCGATCAGCATCGCCGACGTGAGGATCTTCATCGTGGAGCCGGGCGCCAGGGTGCCCTCGAAGGCCGCGTTGAACTGGTCCGCACGGTGGTTGGCGACCGCCAGCACCTCACCCGTGCTCGGCTGTACGGCGACCACGGACGACTCCGAGAACTTCAGCACCGCCTTCTCGGCGGCGGCCTGCGCGCTCGCGCTGAGCGTCGTCGGGAGCTTGCCCGGGGTGCCCTCGGAGAGGGTCAGCAGCGAGGTGTCGGCCGTCTCGGTGTCCGCGTGCCGGACCATCAGCTCGATGCCTGGCGTACCGCCCGCCTTGTCGCCGTAGCGTGCCCGCAGGGTGTCCAGGATCGGCCCGAGCGACGGGTACTTCTCCTTCGTCAGCACCTTGCCGTCCCGGTCCACGGCCTCGATCGGCGGGTTCGCGGCCTCCCCGGTGACCAGCTTGTCCCCGGAGACCTTGAGGTCGGGGTGGATGACCGACGGCTGCCAGTCGACCAGCGCCTTCCCGGTCGTCGTACCCCGGACGATGGTCAGCTTGCTGCTGTAGGCGAGGGGCTTCGTCTTCCCCTCGTACGACACCGTGGCCTTCACCGAGAAGGGCACGGTCGCGCCGGTGGCCGTCCCGGGGGTGATCTTCACCCCGGTGATGTGCGCGTCCGTGCTGTACCCGGTGAGCAGGTTCTTCGCGGGTATCGCGTTGTTGGTGAGATCGGCGGCAGCCTGCGCCTGCCCCTTCTCCCAGGCCGCGAAGAACTCCTCGCTGGCCTCGGCGATCTCGTCCTTCGACGGCGGCCCGGTCTTCACGCTCGTACCGCCGTCGTCGCTGAGCGCGGACACGACGTTGAACGCGCCGTACCCGGCCCCACCGACCATCACCGTGAAGACGCTCCCCACGATGGCGGCCTTCGCTCCCTTGCGCATGTGTACTTCCCCTCCCCGTTGGCCACAGCACTGTAAGTGGCCTGAGGGGCTGCTGTGAGGGGAGTTGTCGTCTTCTTGGCCCAAGAGTGACCAGAGCGACAGGACCCGAGTGACTAGACCCAGGTGTCCAGCCACATCCGCGAACGCCACGAATCGAGCGGAATCGCCGTCCCCGTGTACAGGGGCCAGAAGTAGATGAAGTTCCAGGCGATCAGCAGCACCAGTACGCCCGCGCCCGCCGCCCCCGCGACCCGGCGGCGTTCGCTCGACCCTGGTGGGCCGACGATCGCGCCGATCATCATCGCCACGGCCAGGCAGAGGAAGGGCAGGAAGACGATCGCGTAGAAGAAGAAGATCGTGCGCTCCTGGTACATGAACCAGGGGAGGTAGCCCGCCGCGATGGCGCCGGCGATCGCGCCCGCGCGCCAGTCGCGCCGGAACAGCCAGCGCCACAGGACGTACAGGACCGCGAAGCAGGCCGCCCACCACAGCAGGGGGGTGCCGAGGGCCAGGACCTCGCGGGCGCACTGCTCGCCCGCGTCCGCCGGGCAGCCGTCCTTGCCGGGGGAGGGGGACTCGTAGAAGAACGAGACCGGGCGGCCCAGGACGAGCCAACTCCACGGGTTGGACTGGTAGTTGTGCGGGGAGTGCAGGTTCACGTGGAACTCGTACACCGCGTGCTCGTAGTGCCAGAGGCTGCGCCACCAGTCCGGGAACAGCCAGGTCCAGCTGCCGCCCTTGCCCTCGGTGGCCGCCCAGTTGCGGTAGTAGCCGCCGGTGCCGTCCGACGGGGAGAGGATCCAGGCCGTCCAGGAGAGCAGGTACGTGAGGATCGCGACCGGGACCGTCGCCAGGAACGCCCAGCCCAGATCGCGCTTGATGACCGCCTCGTACGGGTGGCGGGCGCCGGCGACCTTGCGGTTGCCGACGTCCCACAGCACCGCCATCACACAGAACGCGACCAGGATGTAGAGGCCGTTCCACTTCGTACCGATGGCGAGGCCCAGCATCAGGCCCGCCGTCCAGCGCCAGGGACGGAAGCCGAAGCGGGTCGTCTCGGCGACGTGCGCGTCCGGGCGTACGACACCGTCGGCGTCCGGCGGTAGCGCCGCCGCGAGCCGTTCGCGGGCCTTGTCGCGGTCGATGATCAGGCAGCCGAAGGCGGCGAGGACGAAGAACTGCAGGACGCCGTCGAGCAGCGAGGTGCGGCTCATCACGAAGGCCAGGCCGTCCACGGCCATCAGCGCGCCCGCCAGGCAGCCCAGGAAGGTCGAGCGGAACAGACGGCGGCCGATCCGGCACAGGATCAGGACCGACAGCGTGCCCAGCAGCGCCGTCATGAAGCGCCAGCCGAACGGATTGAACCCGAACATCCATTCGCCGAGCCCGATCATGTACTTGCCGACGGGCGGATGCACGACATAGGCCGGGTCGGACGGGATCGGGACGTTCCCGTCGGACTTCAGGATCAGGTCGTTGACGTTCTTGTCCCAGTTGACCTCGAAGCCGCGATGGATGAGACCCCACGCGTCCTTCGCGTAGTACGTCTCGTCGAACATCACCCGCTTCGGATTGCCCAGGTCCCAGAAGCGCAGCAGGCCCGCGAGCAGCGTCACCAGCAGCGGGCCGCCCCAGCCCGACCAGCGGTTGATCCGGTCGGTGACGGCCGGCGGCACCCCGAGGGTCGCCCACAGCCGGGGGCTCGGCGCGGTGTACGGCGGCACCAGCCGGTCCCGGACGTCGCTTCTCGGCTTCGCCGTGTATCCGTAGCGGCGCAGCCGCTGTTGCCACGACGGCCGCTGCTCTGGCGAGGATGCGCTATGCCGGGTGTCCGTGGAGGGCGCGGTACTGGTCACCGCGCCATCGTAGGGAACAGCGCTGTGTGCGTCCCGTGTAAGGGGTCCTTGGGGCCCTGCGAGGATGGAAACGTGACAGGAACACTGGTTTTGGCGGGCACACCCATCGGCGACATCACGGACGCGCCGCCCCGGCTCGCGGCGGAGCTGTCCGGCGCCGACGTCATCGCGGCCGAGGACACCCGGCGGCTGCGCCGGCTCACGCAGGCGCTCGGGGTGCAGCCCAAGGGGCGCGTGGTGTCGTACTTCGAGGGCAACGAGGCCGCGCGCACCCCCGAGCTGGTGGAGGCGTTGGTCGGCGGCTCGCGGGTGCTGCTGGTGACTGACGCCGGGATGCCGTCGGTCTCCGATCCCGGCTATCGGCTGGTGGCGGCGGCTGTGGAGAAGGACATCAAGGTGACGGCCGTACCCGGCCCGTCCGCCGTCCTCACCGCGCTCGCGCTCTCCGGGCTGCCCGTCGACCGCTTCTGCTTCGAGGGCTTCCTGCCGAGGAAGGCGGGCGAACGGCTGTCGCGGCTGGGGGAGGTGGCCGAGGAGCGGCGCACGCTCGTCTACTTCGAGGCCCCGCACCGCCTCGACGACACCCTCGCCGCCATGGCGGAGGTATTCGGGACCGACCGACGGGCCGCTGTCTGCCGCGAACTGACGAAGACGTACGAGGAAGTGAAGCGCGGTCCGCTGGCCGAGCTGGCGGAGTGGGCCGCGGAGGGCGTACGGGGTGAGATCACCGTCGTCGTCGAGGGCGCCCCCGAGAAGGGCGCGGAGGGGCTCGACGCGGCCGAGCTGGTGCGGCGGGTGCGGGTGCGCGAGGAGGCGGGGGAGCGGCGCAAGGAGGCCATCGCGGCCGTCGCCGCCGAGGTGGGGGTGCCCAAGCGGGAGGTGTTCGACGCGGTGGTGGCCGCGAAGAATGCGGAGGGCTCCGCCGGGAGCGCGAGGAGTGCGACGCCGGTCACGCCATAGCGGGGCAAAGGCGGGCGGCGAACGGCAAAGGGCAGGCCTCGGATCCGGGCTGTTCCCACAAGGAATGCCCAAAACGCCTTCAACAGTCGACAGGGGCTGATGCCTTCACGCCGGTGGAGGCGTCCACTGGTTCACAGGGACGCACCCGTCCTGTGTCCAGCGGACAAGAGGAGCTGGCATGAGCGAGATCACCGGCCACCGCAGCACGGCCACCGCCGTCGTTCACGAGTCGTATTCCTTCGCCTGCATGCGCTGCGGGCACGGCTGGGAACAGTCGTACGAGATCGAGCATCACGTCGACGGCAATGGTGCCGACATGGTGATGTACGTGGCGGACGGCCGGGTCGTGCCGTCGCCGCTTACCCGGCCCACCTGCCAGAACTGTGACAACCATGTGGTGCGCATCATGCGGGCCGGGCAGGTGTCCGCCGTGCAGCGGTCGGTGCAGCGGCAGCGGTCGGCTCCTGAGGCGGCGCCTGCGGCCGACGGGGCTGTCGAGGTGCCGAAGGAACACCACCACTGGCATCTCTCGGATCTCCTCCACCCGTTCCACCGCAAGGCGAGTTAGCGCTCCGCTGGTTGGGCGGTTCGTTGGCTGCGGGCCCGGTGGGGGCTGGTCGCGCCCACGCGGCGGAGCCGCAAATCGAATACAGCCCCGCGCCCCTGAGGGGCGCGGGGCGTGCGCCCCTTCGTAGGATCGGGGCATGTCTGCCAAGTCCGAAGCGCCGCCGTTGCCCGAGCCCCTCCGTGTGGCGGTGGCCGACTCCCACACCCACCTCGACATGCAGTCCGGGACCGTCGCGGAAGGCCTGGCCAAGGCCGCGTCGGTCGGGGTGACGACGGTCGTCCAGGTCGGCTGTGACATCAAGGGCTCGCGGTGGGCGGCCGAGACGGCGGCCGCGTACGAGAGCGTCCACGCGACTGTCGCCCTGCACCCGAACGAGGCCCCCCGGATCGTGCACGGCGATCCGGACGGCTGGTCCCGGCAGGGCGCGCGGGTCCCCGGCGGAGACGCGGCCCTGGACGAGGCGCTCGCCGAGATCGACCGGCTGGCCGGACTCCCGCAGGTAAGGGGCGTAGGCGAGACGGGACTCGACTACTTCCGTACCGGCCCGGAGGGCAAGTCGGCCCAGGAACGCTCCTTCCGCGCCCACATCGAGATCGCCAAGCGGCACGGCAAGGCGCTGGTCATCCACGACCGGGACGCCCACGCCGACGTCCTGCGGGTGCTGAAGGAGGAGGGCGCCCCCGAGCGGACCGTCTTCCACTGCTACTCCGGCGACGCGGAGATGGCGGAGGTCTGTGCGGCGAACGGCTACTTCATGTCCTTCGCCGGCAACATGACCTTCAAGAACGCCCAGCCACTGCGCGACGCGCTGGCCGTGGCCCCCCTGGAGCTGGTCCTGGTCGAGACGGACGCGCCCTTCCTGACCCCCGCGCCGTACCGCGGCCGCCCCAACGCTCCCTACCTCATCCCGATCACCCTGCGGGCGATGGCCGACGTACGCGGTATCGACGAGGACACCCTGGCGACGGCGATCGCGACGAACACCGCACGCGCCTTCGATTACTGACACGCACTCACGTGCGTTGACGCTCCGTAGTCGCGTCGCTTTGGAGAGTGACGGTCGCTCCGCTAGGTTCTGGTGCCCGTCGCCGGAACCTGGAGCGTGTCGTCGTGAGCAGTTCGCCGCCTTACGAGACGTACAGCACCGTCAGCGGGCCACAGCCGCCGCAGCCCTATGAGCCGTACGAGCCCTATGACCCGCACAGCGCCGAGACGGTGGCGTACGGGATGTCGATGCCGGGGCCAGTGACGCTGCCGCTGCCGTACGAGGACACGTACCGGCCCGCCTACGAGCCGCCGCCGACCCTCCCTCAGCAGGCGGCTGGCGGGAGGGCCCGGGACCGTCGGGCGGCCAGGCGCCGCAAGGGTTCCGAACGGCCGGACGCCATCCGCAGGCTGCTCCCGCAGGCGCTCGTCGTGGCGTTCCTGGCAGGCGGTACGACGGCCTTCGTCGCCGAGGACAAGGCGATCGAACTGAGCGTCGACGGCAAGCCGCGCACCCTGCACACCTTCGCCGACGACGTGACCGAACTGCTGGCCGACGAGGGGGTCGCGGTCGGCGCCCACGACGTCGTCGCCCCCGCGCCGGGCACCGCGCTGGCCAGCGGCGACGAGGTCCGCGTCCACTACGGGCGACCCGTACGGATCACTCTGGACGGTGAACGGCGTGAGCTGTGGACGACGGCACAGACGGTGGACGAGGCACTCAGACAGCTCGGGGTGCGCGCGGAGGGCGCGTACCTGTCGCTCGCGCGCTCCCAGAAGATCGGACGCCAAGGCCTCACCATCGACGTCCGCACCGAACGCACGGTCACGATCATGGCGGACGGCCGGGCCCGCACGATCCGTACGAACGTGGCGACGGTCGGCGAGGCGGTGGCGGAGGCCGGGATCACACTCCGCGGCGAGGACACCATCTCGGTGGCCGCCGCGAGCTTCCCGCGCGACGGCCAGACGGTGACGGTGCTGCGGGTGACGGGCACGAAGGAGGTACGCGAGGAGCCGATCCCCTTCGACGTGCGCCGCACCCAGGACATGTCCTTGTTCAAGGGCACGGAGGTGGTCGACCAGGCGGGCAGCCCGGGCCTGCGCCGGGTCACCTTCGCGGTGCGCACGGTCAACGGCGTGAAGGGCAAACCGCGCCGGGTGCGGACGGAGGTGGTGCGTGCACCTCGGGCACAGCTTGTGAGGGTCGGCGCGAAACCGCTGCCGACGTCGGTGCAGGGGGCGGACGGTCTGGACTGGGGTTCACTGGCGGCGTGCGAGTCCGGAGGGCGCCCCGGTGCCGTGGACCCCTCGGGGACGTACGGGGGCCTGTACCAGTTCGACACGCAGACCTGGCAGAGCCTGGGGGGTGCGGGGCGGCCACAGGATGCGACGGCGAGTGAACAGACGTTCCGCGCGAAGAAGTTGTATGTGAAGCGGGGGGCGGGGCCTTGGCCGCATTGTGGGGGGCGGTTGCATGGCTGAGGGCCTTTTCCTGGTCCAGTTCACCTAGGGGCTGTCCCTCGGTTGGTGTGCGGGGTCGACGGAACCGGGTAACGTCTTTGTCATATTTCTTCCAGACGCCGAGTTACGAGTGAGAGCGTGATGGGCCCCTGCTGACGTCCTTCGACGTGGCCGTCCGTCCCCCACCGGCGAATCCGTAGATCACTTCACATCACTACCGGGAGAGCCCGTGACCGTGAGCAAGAACATCAACAACCCTGTGGGCATGGGCGGCGGCAAGCGCAAGAAGCTGTCCCGCGCCGAACGGCAGAACAACGGTCCGCACCGCAACCTCGACCGCCAGGTTGCGGCCGACCAGAAGGCGGAACTGGTGCGCAAGATGCGCGAGAAGGCAGGCGCGGCTGAGGGCGCCGGGCAGGCGGGCAACGACACTGCACAGAGCTGACGCATCGCCGTCGCAGGGCAACACCGCACGGGGCAGGGCCCGAACCGCGACGCGCGGTCCAGGCCCTGCTGCCGTACCGGGCGCGGCCGGTCCCGCTCAGCTCTCGGCCGACCATCCGGGGCAACCCTTAGGCGCAGGTGCTGACACCGGTGGCAAGTTCGCACCAGACGTACTTGCCTCGGTTCCCGAACCGGCTCAACGGCTGCCACCCCCACAGATCGGCGCAGGCCACCACCATCCCCAGCCCACGCCCGTCCTCCGACTCCGGCTCGATGAGCTGCCCCAACTCCCGTGGCGGCTCCGGCGGTCGGGGTCCGCATCCCAGGCGCCGATGCGGAGTACGCCGGCGGACCAGCGGACGCGCAGGGCGGCGGGGCCCTCGGTGTGCCGTACGGCGTTGGACACCAGCTGCTGGCCACGTCATTCCTCGACCTGTCCGAGTTGGAGTACCACGCTGACTACCGGTGGGACGTGGACCTTCTGCACATCCCTGGGCTGCTCCAGACGGAGGACTGCGCACGCGCGCTCTTTTCGCGCCGCGTTCCCGAACTCCTGGAGAGTGAGGTGGAGTTGCGCGTCCGGCATCGTATGCAGCGGCGCGTCATCTTCGAGGGTGCTCAGCCAGTCCCGTACCAAGCGCTGATCCACGAGGCGGCGCTGCGGATCAAGGTCGGCGGCCGTGCCGCCATGCGGGCCCAGCTCGCCCGCGTTCTGGAATTCTCCGACGCCGAACACATCACCGTGCGCGTCATCCCCTTCGACCTGGACAGCTTCGCCGACACCGGAAGCGCCATGGTGTACGTGGGCGGTGCCGTTCCGAAACTGGACACCGTGGTACGCGATGCCCCTCACGGTGCGGTCCTCATTGACTCTGAGGCTCAACTCAGCGTCTTTCGAACGCACTTCCGTAGAGTGGAGGGGGTGGCGCTCGACCCCGAACGGTCGCGAGACCTCATCCACAGGCTGGCGAAGGAGCTGTGAGGCATTCCATGGACACCCTCGGCAACTGGCGGAAGTCGTCCTACTCCGGCGGCGGTGATGGCAACGGCTGCGTGGAGATCGCCGACTCGCGCACACGCATAGCCGTCCGCGACTCCAAGGTCGCGACCGGAGCGATCCTCATCTTCCCCACGGGAGCCTTCACCCGCTTCGTCGAGACTCTCAAGGCGCCCACGGCACACCTCCAGTGACCATCCCCAATACCTGGCGGAAGTTGTCCTACTCGGGCTCCGGCGACGGTAACGCCTGCGTCGAGATAGCAGGTCGCCGCACCCGAGTAGCCGTACGAGACTCGAAGGACCCCGCCTACGGCGGTACCGGCGGCATTTTGTCAGCTGCCAGGTAGGAGTTCGGACACGATCCTGTTGGTCGTTGGGCAGGCGCAAGGAGCACTTGTCGCCAACCCGTCCAACCAGGAGCGCCACCTTGTCCGACCCCCCAGTCCTCCGCCAACTCGGCCTGCACTCCACCAAGTTGGCAACGCGACGGGATTCGGCGGCAGCAAGACCCCGTTGCTGCCCCTCCTATGCCTCGCATGGGACCCCGGCCGATATTCCAGGCAGGGGCCGTCGTCGTGTCCGTATGATCCGGCCTCGATGAAGAGACGTGTGCAGTTCACCGAGCAGGTTGCGCGGTTCCGTGACTACATGCCGGCCGCAGATCGGGAGAAGTTCCTGCGTCTCGTCGACAGGATCGCAGCTGAGCCCGAAGGCACCGACAGCCATCTTGCCTACACAACCGACTCTGTGACGCGCTCGGCCTGGGAAGGCCACGTGATGATCAACTACGTCGTGACGAGCTTCTTCGTGGTCGTCATCGAGACTGACATCTACGACGCGTCGCGTGGCTTCAACGAGGTGTAGTCAGCCGCGACAGAGCGTGGTGCCCCGTTCCTTGCCGACGGCTGCTCCCCCACCCAGCACGACGCACCGAGCCCCCGCCCCCCCATCCCGCCTGCACACCCCCACCCCCCACCCCCCGTACCCTGGACCCGTGAGTACCAGCCCCGCCCCCGATGCCTCCCCCGATGCCTCCTCCGGCGCCCTCCTCGGCCCTGCCGACATCCGTGAGCTGGCCGACGTCCTCGGCGTCAGGCCCACCAAGCAGCGCGGGCAGAACTTCGTCATCGACGCCAACACCGTCCGCCGTATCGTCCGCACCGCCGATGTGCGGCCCGACGACGTGGTCGTCGAGGTCGGGCCGGGGCTCGGGTCCCTCACGCTCGCGCTGCTTGAGGCCGCCGACCGGGTCGTGGCCGTAGAGATCGACGACGTGCTCGCGGGCGCGCTGCCCGCGACCGTCGCCGCCCGGATGCCGACCCGCGCCGGCCGGTTCTCGCTCGTGCACTCCGACGCCATGCGCGTCACCGAGCTGCCGGGGCCCCCGCCCACCGCACTGGTCGCCAATCTGCCGTACAACGTCGCCGTGCCCGTGCTGCTGCACATGCTGGAGACGTTTCCGAGTATTGAGCGGACGCTGGTGATGGTGCAGGCCGAGGTCGCTGATCGGCTCGCCGCGCCGCCCGGGTCCAAGGTGTACGGCGTACCCTCCGTCAAGGCCAACTGGTACGCCGAGGTCAAGCGGGCCGGTTCCATCGGCCGTAACGTCTTCTGGCCCGCGCCCAACGTCGACAGCGGGCTCGTCTCCCTCGTCCGGCGGGCCGAGCCGCTCAAGACGACCGCCTCGCGGCTCGAGGTGTTCGCCGTCGTCGATGCCGCCTTCGCCCAGCGGCGCAAGACGCTGCGTGCCGCGCTCGCCGGGTGGGCCGGGTCGGCCGCCGCCGCCGAAGCCGCCCTCGTCGCCGCCGGTGTCTCCCCGCAGGCCCGCGGCGAGTCCATCGGCGTCGAGGACTTCGTCCGTATCGCGGAGAACAAGGTTCAGGAGAAGAACACTGGCGATGAGGAGTCCGGGCAGCTGTGAGCGTCACCGTACGGGTTCCCGCCAAGGTCAACGTCCAGCTCGCCGTCGGTGCCGCCCGCCCCGACGGCTTCCACGACCTCGCCAACGTCTTCCTCGCCGTCGGGCTCTTCGACGAGGTCACCGTCACCCCTGCCGATGAGCTGCGGATCACCTGTGACGGGCCTGACGCCGACCAAGTGCCCCTCGACCGTACGAATCTCGCCGCCCGCGCCGCCGTCGCGCTCGCCGAGCGGTACGGCCGTACGCCCGCCGTGCACATCCACATCGCCAAGGACATCCCCGTCGCCGGGGGGATGGCGGGCGGTAGCGCCGACGGCGCCGGTGCGCTGCTCGCCTGCGACGCGCTCTGGGGGACCGGGGCCTCTCGCGTCGAACTCCTCGACATCTGCGCCGAGTTGGGCAGCGATGTGCCGTTCAGTCTCATTGGCGGTGCTGCACTTGGGGTCGGGCGTGGGGAGAAGCTGACCGTTCTGGAGACCGGCGGTGACTTCCACTGGGTGTTCGCCATGGCCGGGCGCGGGCTGTCGACGCCCGCCGTGTTCCGGGAGTTCGACCGGCTGGTCGCGGTTGCTGACAGTGAGGTTCCTGTGCCTGTCGCCTCGGCCGAGCTGCTCGACGCGCTCGCCAAGGGGGACCCCGATGCCCTCGCCGCCAGCGTCTCCAACGACCTTCAGCCCGCCGCCCTCTCCCTCTTCCCGGCCCTCGCCGACACCCTCGCCGCCGGCCGTGCCGCCGGTGCCCTGACCGCTCTGGTCTCGGGCTCCGGTCCGACGACGGCGTTTCTCGCGCGGGATGCGGTGGCCGCGCGGCAGGTTGCGGAGGCGTTGTCGGCGTCCGGCACCTGTCGTGCCGTACGGGTGGCGGCCGGGCCGGTACCGGGCGCCAGCGTGCTGTAACAGCGTGTACAGGGAGTTACTTTCGGGTTACCCGAATTGCCCGACCCCCACAGGGAATTCACCGTTCCTTGGCATCAGGAGGTGCGGGTGGGGTGGGCGTGACGCGTAGGGTTTTTTCAACTTCAAGCACTCGCCGTCGCAGATCTCATCACGAGTCACGAGTCATGAGTTCCATGGGTTCCATGAGTTCTATGAGTGCGCGCGGCGTGGGGTCCCCCTTGAGTTGCCACCTCCCCCAGCACTTTCGGAAGGCATCTCCGTGTCCGTACCTCCCCCCTCGTCACCCTCCCATCGCAGGAAAGTCCCCCTCACCCGGCGCGGCATGATCGGCGCCGCGGGCGCCGTCGCCGTCGGCGGCGCGCTGACCCCGGTCGTCTTCGCGGCCGGCAGCGGAGGCGACTCCGGCGCGTCCGTTACGACGGACAGCGCGTCCGGCACCGCCGGTACCGAGCCGCAGAAGTTCCCGGCCACCCGTACCGAGGCAGCCAGCGGCACCGCCGAGGCGAGCGCCGCGTTCGCCATCTCGTACGTCGGTGTGCGCTGGAGCGGAGCGGCGGACGGCGCCGGGATCAAGTTCGCGGACGGCGACTCCGCGCCCGGCAAGTGGCAGGACCTGAGCGGCGGTTGCGCGACCGTCGAGGGCGGCGGCACGGCGCTGGTGGCGGCGGGGGACGCCACCGCGTACGAGCTGAAGCTGCCCGACGGCGCGAGCGTGAGCGGGGTGCGGTCGCTGGCGATCGACACGACCGGCGGGGCCGACAAGACCTTCCGGGTGCCGACCGAGCCGACCCGGGTGCGCGGCGTGCAGTACCTGTCGCGGCCGGCGTGGGGCGCGGACGAGTCGAAGCGGTACAAGGACGGCAAGGTCAACTCGCCCGAGGCGTACTACCCGTTCCAGACGATCACCGTCCACCACACGGACGGCGTGAACAACGACCCCGACCCGGCGGCGACCGTGCGCGCCATCTACGAGTACCACGCGGTCACCCTCGACTGGGGCGACATCGGCTATCACTTCCTCATCGACGAGGCGGGTGTCGTCTACGAAGGCCGCTACTCCGGCGACGATCTCGTCCCGGCCTTCGACAAGGACGGCAACCTCGTCACCGCCTTCCACACCGGCGGCTTCAACTCCGGCAACCTCGGTATCGCGCTGCTCGGCAACCTGGTCTCCCAGCCGCCGACCGACGCGGCCAAGGCGTCGCTGATCCGCCTGATCAAGGTGATCGCCCGCTTCAAGGGCCTGGACCCGCAGGCGAAGCTGACCTATGTGAACCCGGTCAACGGCGTGACGAAGGACGTCAACGCGATCAGCGGCCACCGCGACTGGCTGTCGACCGAATGCCCCGGCCAGACGATGTACGACCTGCTCGGCGAGGTCCGTACGGCCGTCGCCGGCAAGTAGTCCTCCAGTCCTTGCGAGCAGTCCTCGTCATTACGTGATCATGGCTCATTAGCGTCGGTGCGTAACGGTACTGAAGAGCGCTGAGGGGTCGGCCTGAAGTCGGCCCCTCTGTCGTTGACCTGCATAAATATTCGGGCCAACTGTTACCTGCATCACCGTATTTGAATTTCCGTCAATCCACCCCAAGGTCCCTTTCGCGCCATCTGGCGCATGGGAAGTGGTGGCATGATCGGCCGATCCCGGTTCCCTGTTACCGGCGGTACTACCTGGGCGAGAGGAACTCCCCCCATGGGTCACATGGACCACTTCAGTGCCGGATGGGTCACCCCCGTTCTTTCCTACGCGATGGCCTGTCTCGGCTCCGCACTCGGACTGCGCTGCACCGTACGGGCGCTGGAATCGGACGGCGCCTCCAAGCGGAACTGGCTGACGCTGGCCTCCTTCGCGATCGGGTCCGGCATCTGGACCATGCACTTCGTCGCGATGATGGGCTTCAGCGTCGAGGGCACCCCCATCCGCTACGACGTTCCGCTGACCGTCCTCAGCCTCGTCATCGCGATCGCCGTCGTCGCCGCCGGTGTCTTCACCGCCGGGTACGGGCGTTCCCGGGTCAGGTCCGTGATTCTTGGCGGGCTCGGCACCGGGCTCGGTGTTGCCGCGATGCACTACGCCGGGATGTACGCGCTCAATCTGCACGGTGCCATCTCGTACGACCCGTTGCTCGTCATCGCGTCCGTGGCGATCGCTGTTGTCGCCGCTACCGCCGCGTTGACGCTCACGCTGATTGTGCGGGGGCCTGTGCTCGCGACCATTGCCGCGCTGGTGATGGGGCTTGCGGTGAGCAGCATGCACTACACCGCGATGTTCGCGGTCGATGTGACGTTGGCGCCCAGCAGTGCGGAGTTGCCGGGGGCGACGTCCACGGAGTTCCTGTTCCCGTTGGCTGTGCTGCTCGGGTCGTTCCTGTTCCTGGCGTCGGCGTATGTCGCGTTGTCGCCGACCGGGAAGCGGGCGGAGGCGGCTTTCGCGGCGGAGATGCTGCGTGAGGTCGAGTTGGCCACCGTCTGATTTTCTCGCCCCCGCCGCCCCTACCCGTTCCCATCCTCTGGGGGCTCTGCCCCCAGACCCCCGTATCGCGCTGAACGCGCTCGTCCTCAAACGCCGGACGGGCTAAAAGATCAATCCCCGACCGGACTGAAATGTAAAGAGCAACGAGGTTCCACATGAGTATGGCTCGCACCTCCGAACGACTCCGCCCCAGATCCGTCCGGGCGAAGATCGTCGCCCTGCTGATGCTGCCCGTCGTCTCGCTCATGGCTCTGTGGAGCTTTGCCGCGGTCACCACCGCGTCCACCATCGGTGATGCCGAGCGGGCCAAGGACGTCAACTCCGAACTGCTCGCCCCGGTCGCCGACTTCGTCACCGCGATACAGGCCGAGCGGACCGCCGCCACCGGCGACGCCGATGTCCTGAAGCGGACCCGGACGGCCACCGACAAGGCCGCCGAGGCCCTGCTCGACGGCATCAACTCCGCCAGCTCCGACGCCGCGCTCCTCAACTCCGCGCTCCCCGAACGCCTCGACAAGCTCACCGACGATGCCAAGGGGATCGCGGCACTGCGCTTGTCGCAGCAGAGCGGCGCCAAGAACGCCACGCAGGACGCCTACACGGCGTACACCGGCATCGTCGAGGACGCCTTCGCCGTCACCGGGGCGCTCACCGGGGAGAAGGGCACGACCACCGCGTCCGAGGCCCGTGTCGTCCTCGAACTCTCCCGTGCCCGCGAGGCGTTGGCCCAGGAGCAGGCGCTCCTCGCGGCGGGCGCCGCCGCCGGAAAGCTCACCGACGAGCAGTACGCGCTGTTCGTCGGCGCGGTCACCGTCCAGCGAGGTCTGCTGAAGCCCGCCGTCGCCGATCTGAAGCCCGAGCACCAGAAGGCGTACAACGCCCTGCTGGAGAGCGGGAGTTACGGGCAGGTGGCAGCGGTCGAGAACCGGGTACGCAGTGCAGGACCCGGTGAATCGGCCGTGGCCGACGGCCTGTTGAAGGGCTGGGACGCGTCCGCGAGCAGTGTGCTGAGCGCGCTTGGGAAGGCTGAGACCGAGGCCGGTACGGCCGCCGCCGCCAAGGCCAACCCGTTCGGCTGGGACACCCTCGGCGCCTCCGGAATCGCCGTGGTGCTGGGCTTGGTGGGTGTGTTGCTGTCGCTGCTCGTTTCCGTGTCCGTCGGGCGCGGGCTGATCGTCGAGCTGCTCGACCTGCGTAACTCGGCCCTCGAAGTCGCCGGGCGGCGGCTGCCGCAGGCCATGCGGCGGCTGCACGCCGGGCAAGGCGTCGACATCGACGCCGAGGCCCCGATGCGCCGGCTCGCCGGGGACGAACTCGCCCAGGTGGGCACCGCGTTGACGGCCGTACAGCGTGCCGCGCTCAAGGCCGCCTCCGAGCGCGCCGAACTCCTCAGCGGTATCTCCGGCGTGTACGTCAGTCTCGCCCGCCGCAGTCAGGTGCTGCTCCACCGTCAGCTCGACATCCTCGACCAGCTGGAGCAACGCCCGCGCGAGGCGGCCGAGTTGCACGAGCTGTACCGCGTCGACTACCTCGCCACCCGGATGCGCCGGCACTCCGAGAGCCTCCTCATCCTGTCCGGCATCGCGCCCGGCCGCGGCTGGCGGGACCCGATCCCGCTGGCGGACACCCTGCGCGCGGCCGTGGCCGAGATCGAGGACGGCAGCCGCGTCCAGATCTGGGCGGTCCCGCGCGTGTCCCTGAACGGCGGCTCGGTCGCCGACGTCATCCATCTGCTCGCCGAACTCGTCGAGAACGCGGCGGCGTTCTCCCCGCCCAGCACCAAGGTCCAGCTGCGCGCGGCCCGGCTGCGCGACGGCGTCCTCATCGAGGTCGAGGACAGCGGCTTCGGTATGAACGAGGACGCGATGGCCGACGCCAACCGCAAGATCCAGTCGGAGAAGGTCGACCTCCTCGACGCCAAGCAGATCGGCCTGTTCGTGGTGAACCGCCTCGCGGAACGCCAGGGCCTGCGCGTCGAACTCCGCGACTCCCCGAACGGCGGCGTCACCGCGGCCGTCCTCATCCCCGAGAACCTGCTGCGCGACGACATGCCGGTCCACGAGCACGAACTGCAGGCGGTGGGCGGCGGCGGCCGGGCGCTGGCACCGGCGTCGGCGCTGATCCCGCAGCAGCGGGGCCAGCAGCCGTAGCGGATCCCCATGGAACGGCCGTGCGCCTCGGGTGAGTGGTGTCCCCGGGGCGCACGGCTTTTTCATGCGGCTGAGCTGGTGTGGATCACCTGGATCAGAAGGTGAGCTTCCAGCTGTTGATGTAGCCGGTGTCCACGCTGTACACGTCCTGGACCTTGAGCTGCCAGGTGCCGTTGACGGTGGTCTCGCTGGACGCGTCGACGGTGTAGGTGGCGTCGACGTTGTCGGTCGAGTCCGAGGAGCTGCTGCTCTTCAGGCGGTAGGTGGAGCCGTCCGGGGCGACCAGGTCGATGACCAGGTCACCGCGGTAGGTGTGCACGATGTTGACGTACACGGACAGGTCGCTGGGCGCACTGCCGGTGAGGCCGCTGACGGTGACGGGCGAGTAGACGGCCGAGCCGGCGTCCGGGATGGAGACGTCGGTCGTCGACTCGAAGGCCGTACCGGTGTCGCCGCCGTCGTCCCCACCGTCGTCGTCCCCGGCCGGGGTCACCTGGAGCAGCAGGTTGGGGCTGCCGGTGCCGACGCTGGTGAGGGTCGACGCGGAGGCCGCCGAGGTCAGCGCCGAGGTGACCGCCGAGGGTGTGGCGCTCGGGTTCTCGCCGAGGTAGACCGCGGCCGCGCCGGCCACGTGCGGGGACGCCATCGACGTACCGGAGAGGGACGCGGTGGCCGAGTTGGAGGTGTTGTACGTCGAGGTGATGCTCGACCCCGGCGCGAAGATGTCCAGCGTGGAGCCGTAGTTGGAGAAGGACGAGCGGGCGTCGGCGCTGGTGGTGGCGCCCACGGTGATCGCGGAGGCGACACGGGCGGGCGAGTAACTCGACGCGTTGGCGTTGTCGTTGCCCGCCGCGACGGCGTAAGTGATGCCCGCCGCGATGGAGTTGGCGACGGCGGTGTCGAGGGTGGAGTCCGCGCTGCCGCCGAGCGACATGTTGGCGACGGCCGGGAACTCGGCGTTCTCGGTCACCCAGTCGATGCCCGCGACCACACCGGCGGTCGTACCGGAACCGTCGTCGTCGAGCACGCGCACGGCGACGATGTTCGCGGCCTTGGCGACACCGTAGGTGGTGCCCGCGACGGTGCCGGCGACGTGCGTGCCGTGCCCGTTGCCGTCGTCGGCGCTGGAGTCGTCGTCGACGGCGTCATAGCCGTACGAGGCCCGGCCGCCGAAGTCGGTGTGCGTGATCCGTACGCCGGTGTCGATGATGTACGCGGTCACGCCGCTGCCCGCGCTGGACGGGTAGGTGTAGGCGGAGTCGAGCGGCAGATCGGCCTGGTCGATCCGGTCGAGGCCCCAAGTGGGCCCGGACTGGGTGTCGTTGATGTGGACCGTCTTGTTCTGCGCGACCGACGCGACGGCCGGGTCGGCGGCGAGCCGCTCGGCCTCGGCCTCGGTCATCTCGGTCGCGTACCCGTTGAGGGCGGCCGTGTAGGTCTGCTCGACCTCGGCGCCGTACCGGGTGGCGAGCGCCTTGCCCTTGCTGGACGCGGCCCGGAAACCGGCGCTGTCCTTGAGCGTGACGATGTAACTGTCCTTGATGGCGCCTTCGGCACCGGCGCCCTGGATCACACCGACGGCCGGGGTGGCGGCGGAGGCGGGGGTGATGGCGGCACCGCCGAGTGCGAGCACGGAGGCCGCGGCGGCGAGTGCGGCGAGGGCGCCACGTCTGCGGGACCCGGAGGAGGACATGGCTGTGGGGGAGTGCGGTACGGACACGGGGTGGTTCCCCTCTTGTTCGAGGTGCACGAGTGGTACGGGGACGTGTGGGGGGTGAGGGGGGTGGCGTCTCCGTGCGCACACCGTGGCGGAATTGAAGAGATCACGTCAATTAGGGGAATCCCTACGTCCGGGTAATGGGCGGTGCGATGTGGGGATGTGCCCCGGGAGTTCCCCAACTAAGGCTGTTGGGGCGCCTGTTGAGGTGTTGGGGTGTCTTGGGCGGGGCATTGGTGAGTGCTCGTCGCTCCGGGGCCGACCGGGGGCGACAGGGGTCGATATCCGGTTGCCGATCCATGAGACGGCGGATGCAATGTCCGGCATGGTGACCGAGATACGCCCGCCGCGCCCCGACGAGATGACCGCGTACTACCGGGCACTGCCGTTCGCGAACGGGCTGCCGAAGTGGGAGCCGGCGGACGCCGCGTGGCACGGTGGTCCCGAGCCGTGGCCGCCGCCGCGTGCCCCCGCGACCGCGGAGCAGCTCGATGAGTGGGCGGCGGCCGACGTCAGGGACGAGTCCTTCCACCCGGTCGCGACGTTCGTCGACGGCACGTGCGTCGGTGCGTCGGCCACCATCTCCTTCGAGGTGACGGTCCCCGGCGGGGGAACGGTCAGGATGGCCGGTGTCACCGCCACCGGGGTGATCGCGACCCACCGCCGACGCGGTTACCTGCGGCAGATGATGCGGGCCATGTTCGAGGGAGCCCTGGACCGGGGCGAGCCCCTGGCGATGCTCAGCGCGAGCGAGGGCAGCATCTACGGGCGGTACGGGTTCTCACCCGCGACCCGCCGCACGCGGTGGGAGCTGGCCCGTCACGAGGCCGCCCTCCTTCCGGCGGAGCCCGATCCGGGGTCGCTGGAGCTGGTCGGCGCCACGCAGGTGAAGCAGGTCTGGCCCGTGGTGCACGCGGCCGTGCGCGGATTCCGCGTCGGCGAGCTGACCCCTCCCTCCGGGCACTGGGACGGGCTCTCCGACGACGCCGACGGCACGAACGGACCGCTGCGGTATCTCGTCCACCGCGACCGGCACGGCGAGGTGGACGGCATCGCCAACTTCCGGCTGCCGTGGTCCTCGACGGCGGGCAACGCGGGAACGCTCGTCGTGGAGGCCCTGGAGGCGTCCAACCCGGTGGCCTACCGCGCCCTGTGGAGCCTGCTGATCGACTTCGACCTCACCAGGACCGTCGTGGCACCCGCCCGTCCCCGCGACGAACCCCTGCGGTGGATGCTCACGAACCCACGTGCGATGCGGGTGACCCGCCAGTCGGACAACCTGTGGGCCCGCCTGCTGGACGTGCCCAGCGCCCTGACCCGACGCGCGTACGACACAGCCGGTGAGCTCACGTTCACCGTCACCGGCGACCTGATGTGCCCGGCGAACAACGGGACCTGGTGTCTCCGGGCGGACAACACTGCCCCGGCGACGTGCGTTCCCACCGACCGGGCGCCCGACCTGACCCTCACCCTCCCCGCGCTCAGCTCGCTCTACCTCGGTGGCATGTCCGCGCACGACCTGGCATACGCGGGCCACATCACCCCGCACACCGACGGCGCGACCGGGCGGCTGGCCCGGATGTTCCGGACCGACCCCGAACCGCACAACTCCTTCGGCTTCTGACCCCGACGGCGGACGGGCCCACCCCTGCCAGGACGGGGACCGCACCCCCGCCGAGGCGGCCCCGGACTCCGCCCGCCGGGTACCCCACCCCCGCCCACTACTCTGGAAGGTCGATCCACCCCCGCGTCAGGAGAAAAATGGCCGTCAACCTCGTCAATGTCGAGAACGTCAGCAAGGTGTACGGGACCCGTGCCCTGCTCGACGGGATCTCGCTCGGGGTGTCCGAGGGGGACCGGATCGGGGTCGTGGGTCGTAACGGCGACGGTAAGACCACCCTCATCCGGATGCTCGCCAAGCTGGAGGAGGCCGACACCGGGCGCGTGACCCACTCCGGCGGACTGCGCCTCGGCGTCCTCACCCAGCATGACTCCCTCGACCCCACCGCCACCGTCCGCCACGAGGTCATCCGGGACATGGCGGACCACGAGTGGGCCGGAAACGCCAAGGTCAGGGACGTACTCACCGGACTCTTCGGCGGGCTCGACCTGCCGGGGTTCCCGCAGGGGCTCGACACCGTCATCGGGCCGCTCTCCGGTGGTGAGCGGCGTCGGATCGCGCTCGCCAAGTTGCTCATCGACGAGCCCGACCTGATCGTTCTCGACGAGCCGACCAACCATCTCGACGTCGAGGGCATCTCCTGGCTGGCCAAGCATCTGCGCGAGCGCCGCTCCGCGCTCGTCTGCGTCACCCACGACCGCTGGTTCCTCGACCAGGTCTGCACCCGTATGTGGGACGTGCAGAAGGGCGATGTCTATGAGTACGAGGGTGGGTACTCCGACTACGTCTTCGCCCGTGCCGAGCGTGAGCGCATCGCCGCCACCGAAGAGGTCAAGCGGCAGAACCTTGTGCGCAAGGAGCTGGCCTGGCTGCGGCGCGGTGCGCCCGCCCGTACCTCCAAGCCGCGCTTCCGCGTCGAGGCCGCCAACGAGCTGATCGCCGACGTACCGCCGCCCCGCGACAGCAGCGAGCTGATGAAGTTCGCCTCGTCCCGGCTCGGCAAGACCGTGTTCGATCTGAAAGACGTCACCGTGCAGGCCGGGCCCAAGGTGCTCCTCAAGCACCTCACCTGGCAGCTCGGCCCCGGTGACCGTATCGGCCTCGTCGGAGTGAACGGCGCCGGCAAGACCTCCCTCCTCCGTGCCATGGCCGACGCGGCCACCAGCGAGGGCGAGACGCAGCCCGCCGCCGGGCGGGTCGCCGTCGGCAAGACCGTCAAGCTGGCCTATCTCTCCCAGGAGGTCGGCGAACTCAACCCCAACCTCCGGGTGTTGGAAGCCGTACAGCAGATCCGCGACCGCGTCGACCTCGGCAAGGGGCGCGAGCTGACCGCCGGACAGCTGTGCGAGACGTTCGGGTTCGGGAAGGAGAAGCAGTGGACCCCGGTGGGGGACCTGAGTGGTGGTGAGCGGCGTCGGCTGCAGATCCTCCGTCTCCTCATGGACGAGCCCAACGTCCTCTTCCTCGACGAGCCCACCAACGATCTCGACATCGAGACCCTCACTCAGTTGGAAGACCTGCTCGACGGGTGGCCCGGCTCCATGGTCGTCATCTCCCACGACCGGTTCTTCGTCGAGCGGACCACCGACCGCGTCTTCGCCCTCCTCGGCGACGCCTCCCTCCGTATGCTGCCGCGCGGCATCGACGAGTACCTGGAGCGACGGCAGCGCATGGAGGAGGTCGCGGCAGCCGCCATCCAGGCCGCCGCCCCCGCCACCAAGGCCGTCGCCGAGAAGAGCGCAGCCGACACCCGTGCAGCGAAGAAGGAACTCCAGAAGATCGAGCGGCAGTTGGACAAGCTCTCCGAGCGCGAGAGCAAGCTGCACACCCAAATCGCCGACAACGCCACCGACTTCGGGAAAGTGGCCAAACTCGATGCCGAACTGCGCGAACTCTCCGGCGAACGCGACGAACTCGAACTTCGGTGGCTGGAACTCGCGGACGACGCGTAGAACTCGCGGACATGGCATGAAGAGCACGTGAACGCGCATAACGGCGGCATCACGGGGCCGTTCGCCCTTGGGAACAGAGGTGGGAGGGGTGGATACAGTCCGGTGCGGGACGGCCACGGAGTGGTAGAAAGAGCCCCCTGAGAACTCCCTGAGCGACCGCGATTCCGTACCTTTTGGTACCTCAGGGCGTGGCTAAAAATCAGCTGAAGGGGGAACGCGCTGATGACCCAGCCGCCCAGCCAACCACCCCAGGGGCCGTACGCAGGCCCGCCCCAGGGCGGCTTCGGACCGCCCCCGGAGCTGCCACAGGCCGGTGCTCCGCAGGGAGTGCCGTACGGGGCCCCGCCGCCCCCGCAGTCCCCGCCGCCGCCCCTGCCCACCGTCCCGCCCCAGTCCGGTTACGGCCATCCGCAGCAGCCCGGCCCCTACGCCCAGCCGGGCCCGTACGGCAGCCCGCCCGGCCAACCGGGCCCTTATGCCTACGGCTCCGCGCCCGGATACGGCTACCCCGGCCAGCAGCCCCCTCAGTTCCCCGGCGCCCCCGTACCGCCCCCGCCCGGCGGCGGTTCCCGCAACCCTTTCAAGGGGCGCCCCGCGCTGATGCTCGGTGCGGCCGCCGCCGCGCTGCTCGTCATCGGCGGCACGGTGTACGCCGTGACCAGCGGCGACGACGACAAGAAGCCCGCGGCAGCAGGCCCCGACCTCTCCGCGCCCGCCTCCGGACCCGCCGGCTCCGGTGACGACGGCGACGGCGACAACGGCGGCGGTGTCGCCGGTGCCGATCCCGGCGACCTCAACGAGGGGCGCCAGGCAGGCGAGTCGAAGGTGCTCTGGTCCAAGGACGCCCCGGACGCGCCCGCCTCCGGCGCCGATGCCAACGGCATGTGGATCACCGACAAGGTGGCCGTGAAGGCGGCGTACAAAGAGGTGTTCGCCTTCCGGGTCGCGGACGGGGAGACGGCCTGGGGGCCGATCTCCTTCCCCCAGAAGATCTGCGCCGTCACCCCGCAGAAGTCGGCCGACGACAAGATCGTGGTCGCCTATATGAACGGCGACAGCCAGCGCGCCAAGTGCAACAGGCTCCAGCTGCTCGACCTGAACACGGGTGCGAAGGGCTGGAGCGGTGAGGTCGCCGACGGGGCGCTGTTCGACAGCTCGCTCAGCGTCGAGCTGACGATCACCAAGACGACGCTGATGGTCGGGCGCTCGCAGTCCGGGACGGCGTACGACCTCAACACCGGCGCCAAGCTGTTCGACAAGGTGAAGTACGGGGCCGCCTGCTTCCCGGCCGCCTTCGCGGGCGGCGCCAGGCTGATCGTCGTGTCGGCGTGCGGGGCCTCCACCTCCACCGAGCACGACGAGGTGCAGGAGCTGGACCCGAGGACCGGGGCCGCCAAGTGGACGCGGGCGATCCCGAAGGGCTGGGCGGTCGGCCGTACGTACTCCGTCGATCCCGTCGTCCTCTACCTCACCAACGAGGACAAGAAGTCGTGGAACATCTCCACGCTCAAGGCCGACGGCAGCTTCCGTTCCGAGGTGACCGTCGACGAGTCCTTCGCCCCCGTGTGCGGCTGGGCGATCCTCGAACGCGACCTCCAGGGCTGCCAGGGCGTCGCCTCCGACGACCGGACCCTCTACCTGCCGACCGAGGCGACCACCGGCGCCAACGAGATCGTTGCCATAGACCTCGCCACCGGCAAGCAGAAGTGGCGCGCCAAGTCACCGGCCGACGAGTCCATGCTGCCGATCAAGGTCGAGGGCGCGCAGCTCATCGCCTATGTCGAGCCGTCGTACGACACCGGCGGCCAGGTCGTGTCGATCCCGCTCACCGGCAGCAGCCACACCCCGGTGAAGCTGCTCCAGAACCCGGCGTCCGCCGCCGACGTCGAGAACGGCTTCTACTCCAAGGCGTACGACTGGGTCGACGGCCGCTTCTATCTCTCCTCCACCAGGCTGAGCGGCAAGGACGAGCTGAAGGAGAAGCTGATGCTCGCCTACGGCAAGTAACACGCCCCCTCTTCCTTCCCCTCCCTCTCTCTCCGCTCACGAGGTACGCACGCCATGACCCAGCCGCCGCCCCCGCCCCCGCCCAACCAGCCCCCGCCGCCTCCCCCCGGCTACGGCTATCCCCAGGCCGCCCCGAACCCGTACGCCCAGCAGCCCCCGTACGGATACGGCTATCCGACTCCGCCCCAAGCCCCCACCCCCAACCCCAAGCGGAAGCTGAACGCGCAGGCGGTCATCATCGTCTCGGCCGTCGCCGCGATCGCCCTGATCATCGGCGGCGGTGTCTGGTACTCCTCCACGAAGGACAACCAGGCCGGCCAGGGCGAAGAGGCGGGCAACGACAAGAACACCGCGGCCGGCACCACGGCGGGAACCAGTGGCGGCAATGGCTCGGAGAAGGCCCCCGCCGACACCGCCTCCAAAGTCCTCTTCCAGATCCCCGAGCCCGCCATCGGCGCCGACGAGAACAGCGCCACCGTCGTCGGGTCCTGGCTGACCGACTCGGTGTACGCCAAGAGCGGGCACGCCGAGATCGTCGGGTACGACCCCGAGAAGGGCACCAAGCTCTGGACGGTCCCGCTGCCGGGACCGGTCTGCGCGGCCAGCCGGCACACCACCGGCAGCGACCGGACCGCGATCGTGTACGAGCCCGCCATGCCGACCAAGGACAAGCCCTCGCACGGCTGCAGCCAGGTCGCGGCGATCGACCTCGACGCGGGCAAGAAGCTGTGGACGCGGACAGTCAGGTCCGGCGACCAGGTGATCAACCTCAACAACGTGACGGTCAGCGCGAACACGGTCGCCGTCGGCAGCACCAGCGGCGGCGCCGCCTTCGACATCACCGGCAAGTCCCTGTGGGCCCCCAAGCCCACCGACACCTGCTACGACGCGGGCTACGGCGGCGGCGAGAAACTGGTCGCGGTCCGCAAGTGCGGTGCGTACGGCGCCCGTCAGCTGGACATCCAGACCATCGACCCGGTCTCCGGCAAGGTCCTCTCCGAGTACGCGATGGCCAAGGGCATCGAGGGCGCCAGCATCGTCACGACGAACCCCCTGGTCGTGGCCGCCGACGTCAACCGCTCCGCCGGGGACGGCAGCGGCATCTCGGACATCTTCTCCATCGACAACAGGACGGGACAGCTGCGTACGAAGATCTCGGTGCCCGGCGACAAGTACGCCGCCGAGTGCGAGGGCATCACCAGGATCGAGTACTGCACCAAGCTCGCCGTCGGCAACGACAGGATCTACCTCCCCACCGAGAACCACGACGGCACCGGCGAGTACAGCAAGACCAACGAGATCGTCGCCTTCGACCTCGCCACCGGGAAGCAGGACGGTCAGCGGGCCGACGCGGGCGACGGCTGGACGATCTCCCCGCTGCGCATGGACGGCGGCAACGTGATCGCGTACAAGCGCCCGCCCTACGACAAGGGCGGCCAGGTCGTCAGCATCGACGCCGGCACCTTCGCGCAGACGAAGCTGATGGAGAACCCGGCGACGAAGGCGGTGCGCGAGGTCGAGTTCAGCATGCAGCCCGAGTACGCCGAGCTGATCTACGGCGACGGGCGCCTCTACATGTCCCAGGTCTTCGCCCACAAACCCTCCAGTACGGGCGGGACGAGGTATCTGGCCATCGCGTACGGCACCGGCTGAACCCCTGCTCAGGGACGAGGTGGTGCACGTACTACATCATCACCCTCGAATGAGAGGATTTTCGACGATCCGGGGCACTTCTCTCCAGTAGGGGAAGCGCAACGTCGAACAAGCGTGTAGCTTCCGGGGGCATGGGAAGCGGGGGGAGCCGGGGGGCTCCTGTCCGTGCGGACCAATGGGCATCCAGAAGGGACAACCATTGGGGGGACTGGGGGGTGGCTCAGTGGGAGTGCGGCTCATGGTGGTCGACGACCACCGACTGCTCGCCGAGGCGTTGGCCTCGGCGTTGAAGCTGCGCGGGCACCGGGTGCTCGCCGCGGCGGCGCCCGCCGCGGGCGCGGCGGAACTGGTGATCACGCGCGCGCCGGAGGTCTGCCTGCTGGGCACGGCCACACCGGCCGAGCCGGGCATGTTCGACCCGGTGGTGCGGATCAAGCGCGAGCGTCCGCAGGTGGCGGTCCTGGTGCTGGGCCCGGTGCCCAGCCCGCGCGGAATCGCCGCCGCCTTCGCCGCGGGCGCGTCCGGGTACGTACGTCACGACGAGCGCATAGAAGGCGTCGAGCGCGCCATCATGAAGGCCAGGGCGGGCGAGGCGGCGGTCGCTCCCGCGCTGCTCCAGGGCGCGTTCAGTGAACTCCTCAACCCGGCCGCCCAGCCCGACGACGAGGGCCAGCGCCTCCTCCAGATGCTCACGCCGAGGGAGGTCGAGGTCCTGGTCCGGGTCGCCGACGGCGAGGACACCCGGCTGATCGCGGCCGGCATGGGGATCGCGCCCAGCACGGCCCGTACGCATGTGCAGCGGGTGCTGATGAAGCTGGGCGTGGGGTCCAGGCTGGAGGCGGCGGCACTGGCGGCCCGTACGGGCCTGCTGGACCGGGCGGGCCCGGTGCAGCAGCACTCGCCCCCTGGTACCGACTTCTGACGGACGTACGTACGTATCTGACTTCCCGACGGCGGAGCCGGAGTTCCCGTGAACTCCGGCTCCGCTGACGTTTCACGGCCCGCTCAGGGATACCCATGCTTGTGGACTTATGATTTGATGTGTTCGGTTCTGTTTGAAGCTTGGCTTGCAATGGCTGTACTGGCTGGTTTTGGCACGGATGGAGAGTCCGGCGTGAAGAAGACCTCGACGAGGCTCGCCGACGGTCGTGAGCTCATCTACTACGACCTGCGCGACGACACGGTGCGTGACGCGGTGGACCGGCGCCCCCTGGAGCGCACGGTGACCACGTCGCAGGTGCGCCGGGACCCGCTGCTCGGCGACTCGGTGGCGATCGCCTCGCACCGCCAGGGCCGCACCTACCACCCCCCGGCCGACGAGTGCCCCCTGTGCCCCTCCGAGGGCGACCGGCTGAGCGAGATCCCGGACTCCTCGTACGACGTGGCGGTCTTCGAGAACCGCTTCCCCTCCCTGGCCGGCGACTCCGGGCGCTGCGAGGTGGTCTGCTTCACCTCCGACCACAACTCGTCCTTCGCCGACCTCACCGAGGAGCAGACGGGGCTCGTCCTGGAGGCGTGGACCGACCGGACGTCGGAGCTGTCCCACCTCCCTGCCGTCGAGCAGGTGTTCTGCTTCGAGAACCGCGGCGCCGAGATCGGCGTCACCCTCGGCCATCCGCACGGCCAGATCTACGCGTACCCCTTCACCACCCCGCGCACGGCCCTGATGCTCCGCTCGGTGGCCGCGCACAAGGAGGCGACGGGCGGCGAGAACCTCTTCGACGACATCCTGGAGAAGGAACTCGCGGCGGGCGAGCGGATCGTGCTGGCCACCGACCACTGGGTGGCCTTCGTGCCTTACGCCGCCCACTGGCCGTACGAGGTGCACCTGTACCCGCGTCGCCGCGTGCCGGACCTGCTGGGCCTGGACGAGGAGGCCCGCACAGAATTCCCCCAGGTGTACCTGGAACTCTTGAGGCGCTTCGACCGGATCTTCGGTGAAGGGGAACCGCCGACGCCGTACATCGCGGCCTGGCACCAGGCGCCGTTCGGCACGCTGGAGGAGTTCGAGGGCGTCAACCGGGACGACTTCGCGCTCCACCTCGAGCTTTTCACCATTCGCCGTACTTCCGGCAAGCTGAAGTTCCTCGCGGGCTCCGAGTCGGGGATGAGCGTGTTCATCAACGACATCCAGCCGGAGTCCGCGGCCCAGCGACTGCGAGAGGTAGCGAGTTGATGAGCGGTAAGTACCTGGTCACCGGTGGTGCGGGCTATGTCGGCGGGGTGGTCGCCCAGCATCTGCTGGAGGCCGGCCACGAGGTCGTCGTGCTCGACAACCTCTCGACGGGCTTCCGGGAGGGCGTCCCGGCAGGTGCCACGTTCGTGGAGGGCGACATCAGGGACGCGGCCAAGTGGCTCGACTCGTCCTTCGACGGTGTCCTCCACTTCGCGGCCTCCTCCCAGGTCGGCGAGTCCGTCGTGAAGCCCGAGAAGTACTGGGACAACAACGTCGGCGGCTCGATGGCGCTGCTCACGGCGATGCGCGAGGCGGGCGTCCGCAAGCTGGTCTTCTCGTCCACCGCGGCGACGTACGGCGAGCCGGAGGAGACCCCGATCGTCGAGACGGCCCCCACCTCCCCGACGAACCCCTACGGCGCCACGAAGCTGGCCGTCGACCACATGATCACCAGCGAGGCGACGGCCCACGGCCTGGCCGCGGTCTCCCTCCGCTACTTCAACGTGGCGGGCGCCTACGCCACGCAGGGCGAGCGCCACGACCCCGAGTCCCACCTGATCCCCCTCGTCCTCCAGGTCGCCCAGGGCAAGCGGGACGCGATCTCGGTCTTCGGCGAGGACTACCCGACCCCGGACGGCACCTGCGTACGGGACTACATCCACGTCGCCGACCTGGCGGACGCCCACCTCCTCGCCCTCACGGCCGCGACGGCGGGCGAACACCTCATCTGCAACCTCGGCAACGGCGAGGGCTTCTCGGTCCGCGAGGTCGTCGAGACGGTGCGCCGGGTCACCGGCCACCCGATCCCGGAGGTCGTGGCCCCGCGCAGGGGCGGCGACCCGGCGGTCCTGGTCGCCTCCGCCGAGCGGGCCAAGACCCGCCTCGGCTGGAACCCGACCCGGTCGGACCTCGCGGGAATCGTCGCGGACGCCTGGGAGTTCGCGCAGCGCAACGCCAAGTAGCAAGCAAAAAGCAGCACTTAGCACGCACGAAGAAGGGCCAGAGGTAGAGGGCATGACGACTGTGGATGTCGCCGAGGCGTTCGAGGGGCTGTACGGGACCGCACCGGAGGGAGTGTGGGCGGCGCCGGGCCGGGTCAACCTGATCGGCGAGCACACCGACTACAACGACGGCTTCGTCATGCCCTTCGCCCTCCCGCACACGGCGCTGGCAGCCGTCTCCCGCCGCACGGACGGCGTCCTGCGCCTGCACTCCTCGGACATCGAGGGCGGCGTCGTCGAGCTGCGGGTGGGGGACCTGACGCCGGAGTCGGACAGGAACTGGACGGCGTACCCGGCGGGCGTGGTCTGGGCACTGAACGACGCGGGCCACACGTCGGTCGCCGGCGGCGCGGACATCCACCTCACCTCGACGGTCCCGACGGGCGCGGGCCTGTCCTCGTCGGCGGCGCTGGAGGTCGTGGTCGCCCTGGCCCTGAACGACCTGTACGAACTGGGCCTGCAGCGCTGGCAGTTGGCCCGTCTGTGCCAGCGCGCGGAGAACGTGTACGTCGGCGCCCCGACCGGCATCATGGACCAGACGGCGTCGGCGTGCTGCACTGCCGGGCACGCCCTGTTCCTCGACACCCGGGACCTCTCCCAGGACCAGATCCCCTTCGACCTCGCGGCCGAGGGCATGACCCTGCTCGTGGTGGACACCCAGGTCAAGCACTCCCACAGCGAGGGCGAGTACGGCAAGCGCCGCGCGGGCTGCGAGCGGGGCGCGGAGCTGCTGGGCGTCGAGGCGCTGCGGGACGTGGCGTACGAGGACCTGGACGCGGCGCTGGCCCGCCTGGGCGACGAGGAAGAGGTACGGCGCCTGGTCCGCCACGTGGTGACGGAGGACCACAGGGTCGAGCGAGTGGTGGCCCTGCTGAAGTCGGGCGGCGACACCCGCGCCATCGGCCCGATCCTCATCGAGGGCCACGCCTCCCTCCGTGACGACTTCCAGGTCTCCTGCCCGGAACTGGACCTGGTGGTCGAGTCCGCGGTGGAGTCCGGCGCCCTGGGCGCCCGGATGACGGGCGGCGGCTTCGGCGGCTCGGCCATCGTCCTGGTGGAGGCCGAGGACGCCGACCGCGTCGGCAAGGCGGTCGAGGAGGCGTTCGGCGCGGCCGGGTACACGGCACCCCGGGTGTTCGCGGCGGTGCCCTCGGCGGGGGCGCGGCGGGTCGAGTGACGCCGTAGCCGCCCTCTGAGGAGGCGGTCCGCCAACCGGTTGACGTCCGTGGCGGGTCACGGGTCGTCCTTCGGGTCGGCTGGGACGATTCGCCCATGGCACCCGGAACAGGCACAGCCGAGAGTGCGGCGACAGCGCGACTCGTCCTGCTGACACTCGCCGCCGGTCAGTTCCTGATGGCGCTCGACAGCTCTGTCATGAACGTCTCGATCGCGACGGTGGCCGAGGACGTGGGTACGACGGTGACGGGCGTCCAGGGCGCCATCACGGCCTACACCCTCGTGATGGCGATGTTCATGATCCCCGGTGGCAAGGTGGGGGCGCTGATCGGACGCAAACGCGCGTTCCTGATCGGCTGCGTCATCTACGGCTGCGGCTCCCTCACCACGGCCCTCGCACCGAACCTGCCCGTACTGCTGATCGGCTGGTCGTTCCTGGAGGGGATCGGGGCGGCACTCATCATGCCCGCGATCGTGGCGCTCGTGGCAAGCAACTTCGCCGCTGAACGCCGTCCCGCCGCCTATGGACTCGTCGCGGCGGCGGGGGCCGTGGCCATCGCGCTCGGGCCGCTCATCGGCGGTGTCGCGACGACGTACTTCTCCTGGCGCTGGGTCTTCGCCGGCGAGGTCGTCGTGGTGCTCGGCATCCTGGTGCTGGGCCGCCGTATCGCGGACGTGCCGGTCGGCGAACGCCCGCGCATCGATCTCGTCGGCGCGCTGCTGTCCGCCCTGGGGCTGGGGGTCTTCGTCTACGGCGTACTCCGCTCCAGCGAATGGGGCTGGTTCCGGCCGAAGCCCGACGCGCCTTCATGGCTCGGGGTCTCGCTGACCGTGTGGCTGATGCTGGCAGGACTGCTGCTGATCTGGCTCTTCCTCCGCTGGGAGGCCCGCCTGGAGGAACGGCACGGCGAGCCGCTCGTCGACCCGGCCATGCTGCACAACAAGCAGCTCACCGGCGGACTGACGATGTTCTTCTTCCAGTACCTCGTGCAGATGGGCGTCTTCTTCGTCGTACCGCTCTATCTGTCGGTCGCCCTGGGCCTGTCCGCGCTCTCGACCGGTGCCCGCATCCTGCCGCTCTCGCTGACGCTGCTGGCGGCCGCGATCCTGATCCCGCGGTTCCTCCCGGACGTCTCGCCGCGGCGGGTGGTGCGGCTCGGGGTCCTCGCCCTGCTCGCGGGCGCGGTGGTCCTGATGGCCGCGCTCGACGCGGACTCCGACGCGTCGGTCGTCACCGTCCCCCTCCTGCTGATCGGGCTGGGGATGGGAGCGCTGGCGTCCCAGCTCGGTTCCGTCACCGTGTCCGCGGTGCCGAAGGCACAGACCGCGGAGGTCGGCGGCGTGCAGAACGCCGTGACCAACCTCGGCGCGTCGATGGGTACGGCACTCGCCGGGTCGATCCTGATCGCCACCCTCACGTCCTCGTTCCTGACCGCCGTGGACCAGAATCCCGATGTCCCGTCCGGCGTCAAGAGCCAGGCCGCCGTCGAACTCCAGGACGGCGCGCCCTTCCTGTCGGACGCCCAGCTCAAGACCGCCCTGGCCGAAGAGGGCGCGAGCAGCGAGGTGACCCAGGCGGCACTCGACGCGAACGCCGACGCCAGGATCGACGGTCTGCGCGCCGCCCTCGCCATCCTCGCCCTCACCGCCCTCCTCGCGCTGTTCTTCACCCACAGGATCCCGAAGACACAGCCCCGCTAGTGCTCCGACGGACTGGGAGCGGTGCACAGTGCCCAGATCACCAGGGCGTTGATCGCGATGAGGACGATGGCCCAGAACGGCGCGTAGGGGATCCAGAGGAAGTTCGCGAGCATGGCCAGGCCGGCCAGCCCCACGCCGACGACCCTGGCCCAGGTGGCGCCCTGGAACAGAGCGGCACCGGCGAGAGTGATGACCACACCCAGGACCAGATGGATCCAGCCCCATGTGGTGAGATCGAACTCGTACACGTAGTTGCGGGTGGTGACGAACACGTCGTCGTCGGCGATGGCGGCGATGCCCGAGAAGAGCGCCATCAGTCCGCCGAAGATCATCAGGACGCCGGCGAAGACCACCCAGCCGCTGCCGATCCCCGTGTGCGCGGAACTTCGCGCTGCCGCACCCGAGTGTGTTCCGGTCACATGACTGGCCATGGCTGGTTCCTTTCCTGAAGACGGGCGCAGGCGATCATGCCGAGGGCCCGGACGATCGGAAGGGCACCCCGCGACGGCATGGTCACCTCTGGGACGAGAAGACGGATCTGCTGGTCCGTGCTGGTTCCGACCATGGGATGTCCCTCGGTCACGGTGCCCCTGCGTCCAGCCTCCTCCTCCAGCCCGTGGCTCGCCACAGGTGACCTTGCCGGCCGAGATGCCCGCGGGTGCGGAGTGTGGAACGGTGGGAGAGGGCTGGGGCACGTTCTCCACCGGGCGGCTCCGCCCTGGAGGTGGCGACATGGCTGACCAGATCGACGGAAACCTTCCCGAAGAACGGGCAGCGCGGGGACGGGCCGCCCGGGCGGACGCGCCGCGCTCCGCCCACGCCGAGTACCTGCCCGCGGCGAAACGGCCGGACCCGGTGGACACCATCGAGGCACAGTCGGCCGCCCGGGTCCCGGAACTCGTGCCCATCCGCTACGGGCGGATGCTGGAGTCCCCCTTCCGCTTCTACCGGGGCGCCGCAGGCATCATGGCCGGAGACCTGGCCGACACCCCCCGCTCGGGCATCACCGCCCAGCTGTGCGGGGACGCGCATCTCCTGAACTTCCGGCTGCTCGCCTCGCCCGAACGCCACCTCGTCTTCGACATCAACGACTTCGACGAGACCCTGCCCGGCCCCTGGGAGTGGGACGTCAAGAGGCTGGCCGCGAGCCTCGCCATCGCCGGACGCGAGAACGGCTACACGGACGCCGAACGGGCCTCCGTCGTACGCGCCGCCGTACGGTCCTACCGCGAGCGGATGCGCGGCTTCGCCGGCCAGGGCAACCTCGATGTCTGGTACACCCAGGTCGACATGGACACGCTGCAGGCACTGGCGGACCGGAAGCTGGGCTCGCGGGCCCGCGAGCGCACACAGCGGGCCATGACCAAGGCCCGCGGCCGCGACAGCCTCCAGGCCTTCGAGAAGCTCACGGAGGTGGTCGACGGCCGGCGCAGGATCGCCGCCGACCCGCCCCTGATCGTGCCGATCCAGGACCTGCTGCCGGGCGCCGAGCGCGACGCCCTGGAGGAACAGCTGCGCGAGCTGATCGAGCGGTACGGCCACAGCCTGCAGTCCGACCGCCGCCATCTGCTGCGGCAGTACCGGGTCGTCGACATGGCCCGCAAGGTCGTCGGGGTCGGCAGCGTCGGCACCCGCTGCTGGATCATCCTGCTGCTGGGCAGGGACGACGAGGATCCGCTGCTCCTCCAGGCCAAGGAAGCCGACCGGTCGGTGCTGGCCCCGTACGCCGGGGCGAGCGCCCACGACAACCAGGGCGAGCGGGTCGTCGCCGGGCAGCGCCTCATGCAGGCCACCAGCGACATCTTCCTGGGCTGGGAACGCGTCATCGGCCTCGACGGACGCCGACGCGACTTCTACGTCCGCCAGTTGCGGGACTGGAAGGGCATCGCCGAACCCCAGTTCATGGTCCCCAGAACCATGCGTGCCTTCGGTGAGATCTGCGGCGCCACCCTCGCCCGCGCCCACGCCCGCTCCGGGGACCGCATCGCCATCGCCGCCTACCTCGGCGGCGGCGACGCCTTCGACCGCGCACTCACGGTCTTCGCCGAAAGCTACGCCGACCAGAACGAACGTGACCACCGAGCCCTCACCGACGCCGTGCACACCGGCCGGGTCCGCGCGCAGAGCGCATGATTCGAAGGGCAGGAGACAGGAGAACGACCATGAGCGACAGCCTCTACCTGGCGTACGACTATCCGCTGCTGGGCGCGTTCTGGACGATGATGTGGATCTTCCTCTGGATTTTGTGGATCATCCTGCTGTTCCGTGTCATCGGCGATGTCTTCCGCGACGACTCGCTCAGCGGGTGGGGGAAGACGGGCTGGACGTTCTTCGTGATCATCACGCCGTTCCTCGGCATCTTCGTGTACCTGATCGCCCGGGGCCGTGACATGGGCAAGCGCGAACAGCAGTCCGCCAGGGCACGGCAGGAGTCGCTGGATGCGTACATCCGCCAGACCGCGGGAAGCGGAACCACGGGAACGGGCGGCCACGCGGACGAACTGGCCAAGCTCTCCGAGCTGAAGACCAGGGGCGACCTCACCGAGACGGAGTTCCAGCACGCCAAGGAGAAGGTCCTGTCCTCCTGACGCCTACAGGTACCCCCACGTCCGACACATCCCCCGCAGCACCTCAGGTATCTCCTCGGCAGCCGGGGCGGGCCGATCGGGCTGGACCTTCCCCGAGCGGATCTTGTCGTTCCAGTCGCCGAAGCCGCCGCCCAGGACCGAGCCCTCCAGGCTGCTGCCGTACTCCAGCATGCCGGGCTGCCACTCCAGGTCCAGGAAGTCGCAGAGGGCGCGGAGTTCGGTGGCGGGGTCGGCGGTGAGGTCCTCGTACGTGAGGATGTGGCCGCCCAGTTTCGCGTGGGCCTCCTCCATCGCCTCCATGTACTGCAGCACCCGGGACGCCGCCTCCTCGCGGGTGCGGTCGGGCACCGCCTCGTGCCAGGACCGGGCGACCGAGGCCGGGTGGCGGCGCAGGAAGACGAAGCGGGCGTCGGGCCAGGTCTCGGCGATGCGCTGCCACTGGAAGGTGTTGCCCGGGGTCTTCTCCACGATGAACGGCTTGCCCGACTTGACCAGTTCCCGGTGCAGGGCCCGGTCCCAGAGCAGGCCCTCCAGGTCCTCGTAGCCGAGACCGAGCGCCTCGAAGGAGCGTTCCGTGGGGCTGCCGGACTTGAAGTACACCTCCAGGCCGGTCAGATGCAGCTCGTGCGAGGCGTGCAGCTCGGAGTGGGCGCCCAGCATCATGCGGAGCAGTGTCGAGCCCGAGCGCACGGGCGCCAGGACGAAGACCGGACGGTCGAGGAGCCGGTCGACCTCCGGGTCCACCGGATGCCGGGGCGCGGCCGGGGGCCGGGCCGGACGCGGCTGGCGCGGCTTCGGCACGGCGTCCAGGGTGCCGGCCTTCGCACCCGCGACGGTCTTGGACGCGGGGACGCGGCGCACCTGGTAGCCGGTCGTCTCGGCGAGCTTGGAGTTCAGCTTCCGCAGGATGCTCATGGGGCGGCACGCTAGAACTCTTACCTGAGACTTACCTTGGTCTTGCCTGAGACGGGAGTAAAGGCCCGAGGTGAGCGCCCCCTGTCTTTCAGGCCCGGCCTCAAGCCCCTGACCGCAGCCGCTTCGTCAGTGTGTACTCCGTCACCCCCGGCGGATAGTCCGGGATCACGCACACCACCTCGTACCCCTGCTTCCGGTAGAAGTCCGGTGCCTGGAAGTCCCAGGTCTCCAGGCGTACGTCGGTGCACGCGCGCTCCCCGCGCGCCTTGTGCTCCGCCTCCGCGAGGAGACGGGAACCGAGGCCGCTGCCCCGGTGCGGGGCGTCGACCCAGAGGTACGTCACATGCAGCCAGGTCGTCCAGGTGTGGCCGACCAGGCCCCCCGCCAGCTCACCCTTCGCATCCAACGCCCATACATGGAGCGGGAGTTCGCGTTCGGCCGGGGTTCCGCGGAGGGCGCGCAGCACCGGCGATGCCGCCGTGTTCGTGTCGCGCAACCTTGATCGGAGAAGAGAGAGCCATTCCTTGTCGACTTCTGTCTCAATACGAAACATGCGGCACACCATAAACGTGCTGGCCAATCAGTTCTGCGAATTAGCTTCCGCTCCTGCCTCCCGGCCGTACCCTGATGAACAGCACCGGTGGGGGCCGGTGCTGATCAGGGGGCGAGACAGTCGGGTACGACGCCCGGAGTGGGGGTAGCAGTCATCGCACGGCGGCGGCCGCGCGGAGTGACTGCGGCAGCCCCGTCCCAGGCCAGAACCAACAGCCGGGGACTGCTCCGGGCGTCGTGTCCGCACGGGGTGTCCCCCCGACGATTGGGTGTCCCCAGCTCTTGAGGAGCTCGGGGAAGGGGGTTTCAGTGGTTCGCATCCGAGTCCTGGTCGTCGACGACCACCGCATCTTCGCCGAGTCGCTCGCCGCCGCACTGGCCGCGGAGCCCGACGTCGACGTCTCCGCCGCGGGCAGCGGTCCCGCCGCGCTGCGCAGTCTGGAGCGCGCGGTGGCCGAGGGCCGCCGGTTCGACGTCCTGCTCGTCGACTCCGACCTGGGCGGCAATGTGCCCGGAGCGCGTCCGGCGGTGCCCGTGCAGGAGGGCAACGAGGAAGGGCTGGTCGACGGCATCTCGCTGGTCGCGGGCGTCCGTACGGGCCATCCGCATGTACGAACAGTCGTCCTCGCCGAGAAGGACGACCCGAGGCGGGCCGCACTCGCCCTCCAGGCCGGGGCCTCCGGCTGGGTCGCCAAGGACTGCTCGCTGTCCCGGCTGCTGACGGTCATCCGGGGCGTGCTCCGCGACGAGACGCACCTGCCGCCGGCGCTGCTGACGGGCGTACTGCGCGAGCTGACGGCCGCCCGCAAGCACCGCACCGAGAGCGAGCGGCTCGTGGAGTCGCTCACTCCCCGGGAGCGGGAAGTCCTGCGGTGCATGGTCGCCGGCCTCGGCCGCAAGGCCGTCGCCGAACGTCTGTTCCTCTCCCCGCACACCGTGCGCACGCACATGCAGAACGTGCTGGGCAAGCTGGGCGTCCACTCCACCCTCGCCGCCGTCGCCCTCGCCCGACGGGCCGGCGTAGGCCCCGTCGACCTGGGCCCGGCCGTCCGGATCGGCGTGGAGGAGAGCAGCAGCGCCTGACCGGGGACGCCTTCGGCGCTCAGCCGGGGATGTTGTCGAAGGGCGCCGTCAACTGGCGCAGCAGCCCGGCGAGTTCGCCCCGCTGTGCCCGCGACAGCTCCGCCAGGATCGCGCGCTCCTGGTCCAGCAGCCCGGCCAGCGCCTGATCCGCCCTGTCCTGCCCCTCCACCGTGAGCCGCACCAGCACTCCCCGTCGGTCACTGGGGTCGGGGAGCCGCTCCACCAGGCCCTTCTTCGTCAGCCGGTCGATACGGTTCGTCATCGTGCCGGAGGTGACCAGGGTCTGGGTGAGGAGCTGGCCGGGGGAGAGCTGATACGGGTTCCCGGCACGCCGTAGCGCGGTCAGAACGTCGAACTCCCATGGCTCCAGGGCGTGCTCGGCGAAGGCGAGCCTGCGCGCACGGTCCAGATGCCGGGCCAGCCTGCTGACCCGGCTGAGCACTTCGAGCGGTTCCACGTCGAGGTCCGGGCGCTCCCGGCGCCACGCAGCGACCAGTCGATCGACCTCGTCCTCCATGACGATCAGTGTAGTGGTTGTGTCGACGTGAAGTCTCTTGGGATCAAGTCTCTTGACGTCGAGATACTTATGCGGTCAGGCTGGACCCGGAGACCTGACCGTGACCGACAGGAGGCCCACACATGCCGACGTCCGCCCCCACCTGGGACCCCGCCCAGTACCTCCGCCACGCCGACCACCGGGCCCGCCCCTTCACCGACCTCCTGGCCCGAGTACCCACCCTCCCCTCCACCGGGCCCCGCATCGCAGACCTGGGCTGCGGCCCCGGCAACGTCACCACCGTCCTCGCCGACCGCTGGCCCACCGCGCACATCACCGGGTACGACAACTCCGCACCGATGCTGGAACGGGCCGCGCGCTACGCGGGCCCCACGGCGGGCGGTGGGCGCCTCGACTTCGCCCACGCGGACGCCACGGCGTGGGCGCCCTCGGAGACGTACGACCTGATCGTCTCGAACGCCGCCCTCCAGTGGGTCGACGGCCACCTCGACGCCTTCCCGGCCTGGCTGGACGCGGTCGCCCCCGGCGGTACCTTCGCCTTCCAGGTCCCGAACAACCTCGACGCACCCCTGCACACCCTGATGCGCGAACTGGGCACAGGCGCCCGCTGGAAGAGCCGCCTGGGTGAGGTGCTGCGCCACGGGGACTCGGTCCACGCCCCCCTCGTCTACCTCGACCGCCTGGCCCGCCTCGGCTGCGAGACGGACGTGTGGGAGACGACGTACCTCCACGTCCTGGAGGGCGAGGACCCGGTCCTGGACTGGGTCAAGGGCACGGGCCTGCGCCCGGTACTGACGGCCCTGGCGGCCGACCCGGAGGCGAGGGACGCCTTCATCACGGAGTACCGCGACCTGCTGCGGGCCGTCTACCCGACGGAGGAGTACGGCACGGTGCTGCCGTTCCAGCGGCTGTTCGCGGTGGCGCGGAAGGCGGGCTGAGCGATGATCGCCGCCGTCGACCATGTGCAGCTGGCCGCCCCACCCGGCACGGAGGACGCCCTGCGGGCGTACTACGCCGACACCCTCGGCATGACCGAGATCCCGAAGCCACCGGCCCTGGCCGCACGGGGCGGCTGCTGGTTCCAGGCGGGCCCGGTGCAGTTGCATCTCGGGATCGAGAAGGCCTTCCGACCGGCCAGAAAGGCCCACCCGGGCCTGCGGGTCGTCGGCATCGAGGCGTACGCGGAGAGGCTGGCCGCAGGCGGGGCAGCGGTGGCCTGGGACGACGAACTCCCGGGCCACCGGCGGTTCTTCTCGTACGACCCGGTGGGGAACCGGCTGGAGTTCCTGGAACCGGGAGTTCGTTGACCAATCGGGCTGTGGGCGGCTGCGGGTCGTGTGTGGCTTGTCGCGCAGTTCCCCGCGCCCCTGGGTGGGTGTGCGGGGCCCTCGTCGAGAAGGCGCCCCAAGCCCGGCGCTTCCAGTCCGGCGCGCCCCGCAGTTGAAACGCGCCCCCGGCCAGGCGCACCGACCTCAGCGCACCCTCACCTGAAAAGTACCCTCAGGCCTTCCGGCGCCCGATCAAGTGCGGCTTCGCCTCCAGCCCGTCCAGGCCGTTCCACGCCAGGTTCACCAGGTGGGCCGCCACCTCCGCCTTGCGGGGGCGGCGTACGTCCAGCCACCACTGGCCTGTCAGGGCGACCATGCCGACCAGGGCCTGGGCGTACAGGGGGGCCAGTTTCGGGTCGAAGCCCCGGCTCTTGAACTCGCGGCCCAGGATGTCCTCCACCTGGGTGGCGATGTCCGAGATGAGAGACGCGAAAGAGCCCGTCGACTGGGGGATGGGGGAGTCGCGGACCAGGATGCGGAAGCCGTCCGTGTACTCCTCGATGTAGTCGAGGAGCGCGAAGGCCGCCTGTTCGCACAGTTCGCGCGGGTGGCCGGCCGTCAGGGAGCTGGTCACCATGTCCAGCAGGCGCCGCATCTCGCGGTCCACCACCACCGCGTACAGGCCCTCCTTGCCGCCGAAGTGCTCGTAGACGACGGGCTTGGAGACGCCGGCCTTCGCCGCGATCTCCTCCACCGACGTCGCCTCGAAGCCCTTCGCGGCGAACAGGGTGCGGCCGATCTCCAGCAACTGGGCCCGGCGCTCGGCACCCGTCATCCGGGTGCGGCGGGGGCGCCGCGGTTTCTCATTGCTCGGAGTGCTGCTGGAGTCGGTCGCCACGCCGTCAATCATGCCGCCTTCGCGGGCTCCTTCCGGCGCCGAGGACTGTCATCGTCCGTGTTTCGACGGGAATCGATACGCGAGCGTGACGGCCAGCGCACGTCATAGGCCCAGCCGAGCATCTCGAACCAGCGGACAAGCCGCGCCGAGGAATCGATCTGCCCGCGCATCACACCGTGCCGCGCCGACGTCGGGTCGGCATGGTGCAGGTTGTGCCAGGACTCGCCGCAGGACAGGACGGCCAGCCACCAGACGTTCCCCGAGCGGTCACGCGACTTGAACGGCCGCTTGCCCACCGCGTGGCAGATCGAGTTGATCGACCAGGTGACGTGGTGGAGCAGGCAGACCCGGACCAGCGAGCCCCAGAAGAAGCCCGTGAACGCGCCCCACCAGGACATCGTCACCAGGCCGCCGATCAGCGCCGGCAGCATCAGGGACAGGCCGGCCCACAGGAGGAACTGGCGCGAGATCGTGCGGATCGCCGTGTCCTTGATCAGGTCGGGCGCGTACTTGTCCTGCGGAGTCTGCTCCTCGTCGAACATCCAGCCGATGTGGGCCCACCACAGGCCCTTCATCAGCGCCGGAACCGTCTCCCCGAACCGCCACGGCGAATGCGGGTCGCCCTCCGCGTCCGAGAACTTGTGGTGCTTGCGATGGTCAGCCACCCAGCGCACCAGCGGGCCTTCGACGGCCATCGAACCGGCGATCGCGAGGGCGATCCGCAGCGGCCGTTTGGCCTTGAAGGCGCCGTGCGTGAAGTAGCGGTGGAAGCCGATCGTGATGCCGTGACAGCCCAGGTAGTAGAAGGAGACGAGCAGGCCGAGGTCCAGCCAGCTCACCCCCCAGCCCCACGCCAGCGGCACCGCCGCCAGCACAGCGAGGAACGGGACGATGATGAAGAGAAGGAGCGTGATCTGTTCGAGCGACCGTTTCCGTTCGCCGCCGAGGGTGGCTGAGGGCAGTGGGGTGCCGTCGGGCACGGTCGGGTTCGAGTTCGAAGCGTCTTCGATCACTTCGGAACCTGAGGTGGTCATGCGCGTCCCCTGTGGGGTGATGGGTCCAGTCCAGATTGGGCAGACACCGGGGTACGGGATCCGAGGAGGCCTTCGGATCCTCAGGCTCCCTACGGTTGCGTAACCTACGGCGTCGTAAGTATGGCAGCGCGTCGCCCGGCGGCAAGAGCCCGAAATTCTGCGCGTCCGACTCGACACCTATCCTTAGGTCGGTCGGACAGCGCGGTCCGCTTTGTTTAGTTCCCGGATGTTCCGCCCCTATGCCCGCCGAGCCTCCACACTGCAAGGAGCCGCACCTGTGAGCAGTGCCGACGACCATGGCCAGGCCACCACGACGACCAGCGGTGAGCTGCGCGCCGACATCAGGCGCCTGGGCGACCTGCTCGGCGAGACCCTCGTCCGCCAGGAGGGCCCTGAGCTGCTGGAACTCGTGGAAAAGGTCCGCCACCTGACCCGCGAGGACGGCGAGGCCGCCGCCGAGCTGCTGCGCGGCACCGAGCTGGAGACCGCCGCCAAGCTCGTCCGCGCCTTCTCCACCTACTTCCACCTCGCGAACGTCACCGAGCAGGTGCACCGAGGCCGTGAACTGCGCGCCAAGCGCGCCGCCGAGGGCGGCCTCCTCGCCCGCACGGCCGACCGCCTCAAGGACGCCGACCCCGACCACCTGCGCGCCACGGTCAGGAACCTCAACGTTCGCCCGGTCTTCACGGCCCACCCGACCGAAGCGGCCAGGCGCTCCGTCCTCAACAAGCTGCGCCGTATCGCCGCCCTGCTGGAGACCCCCGTCATCGAGGCGGACCGACGCCGCTACGACACCCGTCTGGCCGAGAACATCGACCTCGTATGGCAGACGGACGAACTGCGCGTCGTACGCCCCGAGCCCGCGGACGAGGCCCGCAACGCCATCTACTACCTCGACGAGCTGCACGCGGGCGCGGTCGGGGACGTGCTCGAAGACCTCACCGCCGAACTCGAACGCGTCGGGGTCAAGCTCCCCGACGACACCCGGCCCCTCACCTTCGGCACCTGGATCGGCGGCGACCGCGACGGCAACCCCAACGTGACCCCGCAGGTCACCTGGGACGTCCTGATCCTCCAGCACGAGCACGGCATCAACGACGCCCTGGAACTGATCGACGAGCTGCGCGGCTTCCTCTCCAACTCCATCCGCTACACCGGAGCCACCGAGGAACTCCTGGAGTCCCTCCGCGCCGACATCGAACTGCTGCCCGAGATCAGCCCCCGGTACAAGCGCCTCAACTCCGAGGAGCCCTACCGCCTCAAGGCCACCTGCATCCGCCAGAAGCTGGAGAACACCAAGCAGCGCCTGGCCAAGGACACCCCGCACCAGCCCGGCCGCGACTACCTCGGCACCGGCCAGCTCCTCGCGGACCTCACCCTCATCCAGACCTCCCTGCGCGAACACCGCGGCGGCCTCTTCGCCGACGGCCGCATGGACCGTACGATCCGCACGCTCGCGGCCTTCGGCCTCCAGCTCGCGACCATGGACGTACGGGAACACGCCGACGCCCACCACCACGCCCTCGGCCAGCTCTTCGACCGCCTCGGCGAGGAGTCCTGGCGGTACGAGGACATGCCACGCGAGTACCGCAACAAGCTCCTCGCGAAGGAGCTGCGGTCGCGCCGTCCGCTCGCGCCCACCCCGGCGCCCCTCGACGCGGCCGGCGCCAAGACGCTCGGCGTGTTCGAGACCGTCAAGAAGGCCCTCGCCGTCTTCGGGCCCGAGGTCATCGAGTCGTACATCATCTCGATGTGCCAGGGCTCCGACGACGTCTTCGCGGCTGCCGTGCTGGCCCGCGAGGCCGGTCTGATCGACCTGCACGGCGGCTGGGCCAAGATCGGCATCGTGCCGCTCCTGGAGACCACCGACGAGCTGAAGGCCGCCGACACGATCCTGGAGGACATGCTCTCCGACCCGTCCTACCGGCGCCTCGTCGCGCTCCGGGGCGATGTCCAGGAGGTCATGCTCGGGTACTCGGACTCCTCCAAGTTCGGCGGCATCACCACCAGCCAGTGGGAGATCCACCGAGCCCAGCGCCGCCTGCGTGACGTGGCGCACCGCTACGGTGTCCGGCTGCGGCTCTTCCACGGCCGCGGCGGCACAGTCGGCCGAGGCGGCGGTCCCTCGCACGACGCGATCCTCGCCCAGCCCTGGGGCACCCTGGAGGGCGAGATCAAGGTCACCGAGCAGGGTGAGGTGATCTCCGACAAGTACCTGGTCCCCTCGCTGGCCCGCGAGAACCTCGAACTGACGGTCGCCGCCACCCTCCAGGCCTCCGCCCTGCACACCTCCCCGCGCCAGTCCGACGAGTCCCTCGCCCGCTGGGACGCGGCCATGGACGTGGTGTCCGACGCCGCCCACGCCGCCTACCGCAGGCTGGTCGAGGATCCGGACCTGCCGACGTACTTCCTCGCCTCCACGCCGGTGGACCAGCTCGCCGATCTGCACCTGGGCTCGCGGCCCTCCCGCCGCCCCGGCTCGGGCGTCTCGCTGGACGGACTGCGCGCGATCCCGTGGGTGTTCGGCTGGACCCAGTCCCGGCAGATCGTGCCGGGCTGGTTCGGCGTCGGGTCGGGCCTGAAGGCGCTGCGGGAAGCGGGCCTGGACACGGTCCTGGACGAGATGCACGAGCAGTGGCACTTCTTCCGCAACTTCATCTCCAACGTCGAGATGACCCTCGCGAAGACCGACCTGCGCATCGCCCAGCACTACGTCGACACCCTCGTCCCCGAGAACCTCAAGCACGTGTTCGACGTCATCCGCGCCGAACACGAACTGACGGTCCGCGAGGTCCTCCGCGTCACCGGCGAGAGCAAGCTCCTGGAGGCCAACCCGGTCCTCCAGCAGACCTTCACCATCCGCGACGCCTACCTGGACCCGATCTCCTACCTCCAGGTGACCCTGCTGAAGCGCCAGCGCGACGCGGCGGCAGCGGGCGCCGAGCCCGACCCGCTCCTCGCCCGCGCCCTGCTCCTCACCGTCAACGGAGTCGCGGCGGGCCTGCGCAACACCGGCTGAGCCGGACGGACATGGGTTGAGGGTGCCCTCGTACGCATGATCACGCGTACGGGGGCACCCTCATGTCCTTGCATGTGTACGGGGGCACCCTCATGCCCCTTACAACGCCACCCAGGCCGCCGTCACCAGCGCCAAGCCGCTCCCGGCCAGCGCCCAGCCCGTCCGCGTCAGTCCCAGTCCGCCCGCCACCACGACCGACGCCAGCAGCAGCGCGCCGCCCAACGGCACCCAGGCGTACAGGAAACCGGCCGGGCCGGACCGTACGACATCACGGCTGCCCGGCTTCACGACCACGGTGTACGTCTCGCCCGCGCTGACCCCGACCGTCTGGTCCAGGACCACCTCGCCCCGCGCCTCGGAACCCACCGACACCGGCCGGTACGACCCCGTACAGACGCCGTCCTCGCACTCCGCCACGGTCATCGTGCCCTGCTCACGGCCCTTGGAGAGCATCACGTGCTGGGCCGTCCCCCAGGACGCCCAGACGCCCGCGATCAGGATCAGCGCGGCGACCGTACCCATCGCCGCGAGCTGTCCGAACCGGAGGGCGGCGACCGAGGCCTGGCGGGAAGAGGTGGCTGTGGCAGGCATGGCGGGGATCATTGGCCATGCCTCAACGAAGAGTCAACCTCGGGCCGTCCGGACGACCGGACAAGTCAGGAGTTGTACGTGCTTTGCGCCCGCTCAAGACCCTCGATCACCAGACACTCCACGGCATCCGCGGCCCGGTCCACGAAGTAGTCCAGCTCCTTGCGCTCCGCAGCGGAGAAGTCCTTCAGCACGAAGTCGGCGACCGGCATCCGGCCCGGCGGGCGCCCGATCCCGAACCGCACCCGGTGGTACTCGGCGGAGAAGGCCTTCGTCATCGACTTCAGCCCGTTGTGCCCGTTGTCCCCGCCGGCGAACTTCAGCCGCAGGGTGCCGAAGTCGATGTCCAGCTCGTCATGGATCGCGACGACGTTGGCGACGGGCACCTTGTAGAAGTCCTTGAGCGCGTTCACCGGCCCGCCCGACAGATTCATGTACGACATCGGCTTCGCCAGGATCACCCGGCGGTTGTACGGTCCCGGCGGACCGATCCGCCCCTCCACGACCTGCGCCTGCGCCTTGCCGGCCCGCTTGAACTTCCCGCCGATCCGTCCGGCCAGCAGGTCGGCCACCATGAAGCCGACGTTGTGGCGGTTGGCCGCGTACTCCGGCCCGGGGTTGCCGAGCCCGACGACCAGCCAGGGGGCGGACGCATCCGTCGTCACGTTCATCTCTCCCTCTTGATACGCGTCCTTGATACGAGTCCTTGATACGCGCGTCGGCCGCCGTTCCGGTACGGAAGC
>NZ_JBSFDA010000080.1:0-45895 GCF_053593675.1 Streptomyces sp. NPDC002156
GCGTACGGCATTTCTCCTCACGGGGGAGCAGCACGCCGCGGAGGACCTGGTCCAGTCGACGCTCGAACGGGTCTATGTGGCCTGGCGGAGAGTCGGCTCGGCAGATGACTCGGAGGCGTATGTACGGCGCGTGATGATCAACGCCCACGCGCGCAAGCACCGCAGGCGGCTCAAGGAGTTCCTGGCGCCGAAGGACGACGAGGGGCTGGCGCACGAGCTGCCCGACACCGGCGACCACATCGCCCGGGCGGACGACCGCGGCGCGCTGCTCAAGGCGCTGGCCCAGTTGCCGGCCCGGCAGCGGGAGGCGGTGGTGCTGCGGTACTGGGAGGACCTGACCGAGACCCAGGCCGCACAGGCGATGGGCTGCTCGGTGGGCGCGGTGAAGAGCAACGCGGCCAAGGGGATCGCGAAACTCCGCGCCATACCGGGCCTGGCCGAGACAGTGGCACACGGAGGGCGGAAGTGATGAGCGCGGACCGGGAGACGAACCAGGGCATGGCACATGGGGACACGGCACACGCGGACATCGCCTTCCTGCTGGCCGATGCGGCGGACGAGGTGGAGATCGGCATAGCCCCCTACCAGGCGGTGGTCCGCGGTGGCCGACGCCGCAGGGCCCGCCGCTGGGCGGTGGCGACGGCGATGGCGATGGTGATCGCGGCCTCGACGGGAACCCTGGCGCTGGCGGGCATCGGAAACGGCGACGAGGTGACCCAGGTGGCGATCCGGCCACCGACGGCGCAGGAACGCCATGTGTACGCGCCGCAGCGCACGACACTCGCGACGGGCACGGATGCCGGCAGGCAGTGGATGGTCACCATCGATGTCTGGGGGGCACCGAAGAACGAGTCGGAGGCGGCGCGGCAGTTCGAGTCCATGGGCAGGTACGGGGTTGAGCCGTCGGACGCGAAGACCCCCACGGAACTGGTCGGCAAGGGTTCGTTCTTCGTGCAGCGGATCATCGGCGACAACATGTCGACGGTGATGCTGGGCGAGCTCGACACGAGCGACGACATGTCCGGGACGGACCTTGAGTCGGCCGCGATCCCACTGGAGCCGGACACCTCCGGCGTGGTCGGCGCCCCGAACCGCCTGGTGATCGGCAACGTGGCTCCCACGGCCCGCGAGGTCACCTGCACCTGGGACGACGGCACGACATCGGTCGCCCACAAGGTCCCGGCGAACTTCGCGGTGAACAGCAAGGAGCCGGTGATCCGCCCGGTGGAGGGTTCACAGGCCGCTTGGTTCGTGTGCTTGGGAGGCGAGGGGAAGGGGTCCGGGTCGGCGAAGGTGACGGGGTGACGGGTGCCATGGAGTAGTGGGGGGCCGGGGGAGGGAGAGGCGTTGGGCCGGAAAGTCCGGTCGGCAGAGCCGGGGAAGGGCCTGTTACGGCCTTCGGGGGACGCGTCGGCGGTGTTTCGTGCAGGCCACGGAACCCGCCCGCCCGGGGGCTTGCCCTGGCCCGCCACGCGGCCGGTGGTGAACTCTCGCCGCCCTTGCCAATACCTGCTGACCTGGGATTTCGCAGAGACCGACCCTACGATCGCCGGATCGGGAAAGGGGGACCGGATGGACCGGTCGGGCCGGAACATACGCACGATTGAGGACGTACTTCAGCTCCTGGACACCCTGTTCGCGCCGGAGGCCGATCGCTGGACGGCCGAAGCGGCCTCCTGGTGGGACGGCTTCTATGCCGACCGCGCCAAGCCGGTGCCGTTCTTCGTCGCGAAGCCGGACGAGAACCTGGTCTCGTACCTGGACCGGGGCCTGATCGCCGGGGCCGACGGGAGCCGCGAGGGAAGCGGTGGTCGAGTCCTCGACCTGGGCTGCGGTCCGGGCCGTAATGCGCTTCGCCTGGCCGCGCGGGGTTTCCGGGTGGACGCCGTCGATCTCTCACCCACGGCCATTGCCTGGGCGGAGGAGCGAGCGGCCGAGGCCGGGGCCGACGTCCGGTTCCTCTGCGGGGACGCCTTCGCCCTGGCTGATGGTGCGCTCGACGGTCCGTACGACCTGGTCTACGACTCCGGCTGCTTCCACCACCTGCCACCGCACCGCCGCGTCAGTTACCTGGCCCTGCTCGACAGGGTCCTGGCTCCTGGGGGCCTGTTCGCACTCACGTGCTTCGCGGCGGAGGAGACGGGGCCGGACGGGCCGGGCTCCGCCGGGACGGGACCCGCGGGGATGGGTTCCGAACTGCCTGACGCCGACTTCTACCGGGACTCCCGCCTCCATGGGGGTATCGCCTACACGCCGGAGTCCCTGCGCTGGATCTTCTCGGATCTGACGGAGGTCGAACTGCGTCGTATGTACGACGAACCGGCGGAGTCGGCCTGCTTCGGCGAGGAGTTCCTGTGGACGGCCCTGTTCCGCCGGTAGGCAGCCATAGGGTCCGCGTCCGGGCCGACGGACGTATCTCGGACATGCCCTACAGCCACCCCTGCTGACGCGCCTCCCGTACCGCCTCCATCCGATTGCGGGTCCCCGTCTTGCCGATCGCGGCCGAGAGGTAGTTGCGGACCGTCGACTCCGAGAGGTGCAGTTTGGCGGCGATGTCGGCGACCGTCGCGCCGTCCACCGAGGCCTTGAGTACGTCGGCCTCGCGGGCCGTGAGCGGGTTCGGGCCGGCGCTGAGCGCGGCGGCCGCGAGGGCGGGGTCGATCACCGTCTCGCCGGTCAGTGCGCGGCGGATCGACGCCGCCAGCTCCTCCACCGGGCCGTCCTTGACCAGGAAACCGGCGGCGCCCGCCTCCATGGCCCGGCGCAGATAGCCGGGGCGGCCGAAGGTGGTCAGGATCAGTACGCGGCAGTCCGGGGCCTCGTCGCGGAGCCGGGCGGCGGCGTCCAGGCCGCTCATGCCGGGCAGTTCGATGTCGAGGAGCGCCACGTCCGGGCGGTGCAGGAGGGCCGCGTCGACGATCGCGTCCCCGGTCCCGACCTGGGCGACGACCTCCATGTCCGGCTCCATCCCGAGCAGCAGGGCGAGAGCGCCCCGCATCATTCCCTGGTCCTCGGCGAGCAGGACTCTGACGGACTTCGCGGGACGGTGGTCCCGGGGCATCTCGTTCACGGGGTAAGGGTAGGGCGGGGGTGGGGGCTGAGCTGGGAGGAAGGCGGCTCCTGTAGCTCCGAGGGCTGCTCTGCGGGTGCCTCCGTGGGTGCCTCCGTCGGTAGTTCGGCCGTCACCAGGAAGCCGCCCCGGGGCGTCGGGCCCGCCTCCAGTGAGCCGCCCGCCGCTGTCAGGCGTTCCTTGAGGCCCTTCAGTCCGGTGCCGCCGACATCCGGTCGGGCGGGCGGCGTGCGCTGTACGCCGGTGCCGTCGCCGTTGTCCGCGACGCTCAGGCGCACCCGTTCCCCCGTGCCCTCCACCGTGATCTCGCAGCGGGCGGCGCCGCTGTGCCGTACGACGTTCGTAACCGCCTCCCGTACCACCCAGCCAAGGAGCGCCTCCGCCGACGCGGGCAGGGGCGGGCCCGAGCGGTGGATCGCCGGGGTGATGTCCGCTGCCGTCAGGACCGAGTCCGCTCGGTCCAACTCCGTGGCCAGGCTGCCCTGGCGGTAGCCCGTCACCGCCTCGCGGATCTCCGTCAGGGCCTGGCGGCCCACCGACTCGATGTCCGTGATCTGGAGGAGGGCCGCGTCCATGTTCGACGGTGCCAACCGACGCGCCGCCTCCGACTTCACCACGATCACCGACAGGGTGTGGCCCAGCAGATCGTGCAGGTCGCGGGAGAACCGCAGCCGCTCCTCCTCGATCGCGCGGCGCGCCAACTCCTCACGCGCCGCCCGCAGTTCACGTACCGCCTCGGTCAGGGACAGGATCGCCGCCGTCACCATCGTCGACAGGAACGTCCCGTACGCAACGTTCAGCGCGTCCCAGCCGTCCCGCACCGCGGAGACCGCCGCCGCGAGGGCGGTGAGCGCGAGTCCGGCGCGGCCCAGCCACGGGCCCCGCATCACCGCGCCCGTGGCCAGCCCGAGCAGCGGGAAGAAGTACAGCCAGCTGCCGCCGTACACGATCGCCAGCGCGCAGGTCACCACGCCCATCAGGGCGAGCGCGACCCGCGTCGACCTCGCGGTCCGCTTCTCCTTCGCGAACGCGCGGAACGTGACGTAGATGTAGAGGGAGTTGAAGGCGAGCAGGCCCAGGCCGCCGATCCAGGGCTGTGGGGTGCGGCCCTGGAGGAGGTTGGAGAAGGAGCCCAGGCCCATCAGCAGCCAGGGCAGCAGGGCGAAACCGGTGGGCGGCGGGCCCGGGTTCTCCGGCTCCGGCAGCGTGCCGCCCGACTTCCGCGCGGCACGCCGGGCGGCCCTGAACCGCTCCGCGTCCGCTCGCCACCGCGCCCGTTCCGCCTGCCATTCGCTCACCTGGCAGGCGACCTCTCGCATCCAGAACATGGACATCAGCGTACGAAGCGATCGTCGCCCCGGGCAGATGCCGATGTACGGACTCCGGCAGGACAAATGTCCCGGTCCCGTGAATCACGCATACAGCTGACGGAGTGTCAGGAGTCTTCACAACTCGGGACCGCTCGGCTATACAACAGAGGGCGCCGGACTGGAACGCGTTCTAGAACGGCCCGTATCGACCTCGGTGCGGCCGACGGTGCGGACGACCGTACCGAGGTCTCAGTTCCGCCTCAGTTCCGCGAGCTCGCCGTCAGTTCTCTGCCAGTCGATCAGGAGTCCCATGCCCATTGACGCCGCCAAGGCCGTCGCCGCCGAACCCCGGTCCGCAGAGATCGCCTGGGGCCGCAAGGACGTCCAGCTCTACCACCTCGGCATCGGCGCCGGCGTCCCCGCGACCGATCCCGGCGAACTCCGCTACACCCTCGAATCCCGGCTGCACGTCCTGCCCAGCTTCGCCACCGTCGCCGGCAACGACTCCCCGGACGTGATCAGCGGCCTCTCCATGCCCGGTGTCGACGTCGACCTCGCCCACGTCCTGCACGGCGGCCAGAGCATCGACGTCCACCGCCCGATCCCGGTCGAGGGCAGGGCGCGCGCCACCGGGAGCATCGCCGCCGTGTACGACAAGGGCAGCGCCGCGATCCTCGTCATGCGCACCGAAGTCGCCGACGCCGACGGGCCGTTGTGGACCAGCGACGCGCAGATCTTCGTACGGGGGGAGGGCGGCTGGGGCGGTGACCGGGGGCCCTCGACCCGGCTTCCGGTGCCCGACGGTGAGCCCGCGAAGGTCGTCGAGCGGACCGTCCGCGAGGATCAGGCGCTGCTCTACCGGCTCTCCGGCGACTGGAACCCCCTGCACGCCGACCCCGAGTTCGCCGCCCGCGCCGGGTTCGAACGGCCCATCCTGCACGGGCTGTGCACGTACGGCATGACGCTCAAGGCGGTCGTCGACACGGTGCTCGGCGGGGACGTCGGCCGGGTCCGCGCGTACCGCACCCGCTTCGCCGGGGTCGTGTTCCCGGGGGAGACCCTGCGCATCCGGATGTGGACGTCCGAACCGGACCGCGTCCAGGTGTCGGTCACCGCCGTCGAGCGGGACGACGCGCCGGTACTGGCCGACACCGTCGTCGAGCACTCCGCATGAACAACCGCACGTCCGTGAGTCGCACGTCCGTGAGTCGCACGTCCGTGAGTCGCACGTCCGTGAGTCGCACGCCCGTGAGCCGTACGCCCGTGGGTTGAGCCGAGCACATTCCTGAGGGGAGCCGCATCATGCGCGCAGCCGTACTGCACGAGATCGGGCAGGACAAGCTCGACGTCCTCGACGACGTCGAGGCCGTGGGCTTCGGCCCCGGCAAGGTGAGGATCCGGGTACGGGCCACCGGGCTGTGCCACTCGGACCTCTCCGCGATGAACGGCGTACTGCCGCAGCCCGCGCCCTTCGTCCCCGGCCACGAGGGCGCCGGCGAGATCCTCGAAGTCGGGGACGGCGTAGGGCACTTGAAGGTCGGTGACCGGGTCGTCGTCTGCTGGCTGCCCGCCTGCGGGGCGTGTCCCGCGTGCAAGCGCGGGCAGAGCGAACTGTGTCTCTCCGGGTTCATGAACGCGGGCACCCCCAACTTCCGTCGCCCCGGCGGCGATGTCTTCGGCATGGCGGGCACCGGCACCTTCACCGAGGAGGTCGTCGTCGACGCGGGCTGTGCCGTGCCCATCCCCGACGACGTGCCCTTCGACATCGCCGCCCTCATCGGCTGCGGGGTGACCACCGGACTCGGCGCCGCCATCAACACCGCCGGTGTGGAAGCCGGTTCGTCGGTCGCCGTCATCGGCTGCGGGGGCGTCGGCATCTCCGCGATACAGGGTGCCCGGCTCCAGGGCGCCGCCGAGATCGTCGCCGTCGACCCGGTCGTCTCGCGCCGCGAGTCCGCGCTCAAGTTCGGTGCCACGAAGGCCGTTTCGCCGGAGGAACTGGCCGACGCCAAGCAACAGGTCACCGGCGGCGAGGGGTTCGACTACGTCTTCGAGGTCGTCGGCCGCTCCGCCACCGCCCGCACCGCCTACGACACCACCCGGCGCGGCGGCACCATGGTCGTCGTCGGCGCGGGCGCCATGGACGACAACCTCCAACTCAACATGTTCGAGCTGTTCTTCGACGAGAAGCGCATCCTGCCGTCCATGTACGGCGGCGGCGACGTCCTGCGGTCCTACGAGCGCACGATCGCCCTCTGGCGGGCGGGGCGCGTCGACCTCGAAGGCCTCATCACCCACCGCGTACCGCTCTCCGGCATCAACGAGGCCCTCGACCAGATGCGTACGGGAACCGCGCTGCGTACGTGCATCGAGATCTGAGCGAGCGGAAAGGCTGAGAGCGCTGATGTCACTGCCACTTGAGGGGCTCGCCGCGATCGTCACGGGCGCGGGGCGCGGTCTCGGCCGGGCCGAGGCGCTGGAACTGGCCCGGCTCGGCGCGGCCGTCGTCGTCAACGACTACGGCCAACCCGGCCGGGACGGCTCCGGCGAGGCGTCCGCCACCCCCGCCGAGGAGGTCGCCGCCGAGATCCGCGCGTCGGGCGGCACGGCGGTCGCACACACCGGGGACGTCGCCGATCACCAACAGGCCCGTGAACTCGTCGAGTTGGCGATCGCCGAGTTCGGGAGACTGGACGTCCTCGTCAACAACGCGGGCATCCTGCGCGACCGCATGGTCTTCTCCATGACGGAGGGGGAGTGGGACTCCGTCATACGGGTCCACCTCAAGGGCCACTTCAACACGACCCACTTCGCCGCCGCGCATTGGCGCGAGCGGTCCAAGGCGAGCGGCGCACCGGTGTACGGGCGGATCGTGAACACGTCCTCGGAGGCGTTTCTCGCCGGCTCGGCGGGACAGCCCAACTACGCCGCCGCGAAAGGCGGAATCGTCGGGCTGACCACCTCCACGGCCCTCGCCCTCGCCAAGTACGGCGTCACGGCGAACGCGATCTGCCCCCGCGCCCGGACACGTATGACCGAGGACGTCTTCCAGGGCTTCGGCCAACCCGAGTCGGGTCTGGACCCCCTCGCCCCGGAGCATGTCGCCCCGCTCGTCGGCTACTTGGCCTCACCGGCCGCCGAACACGTCAATGGACAGCTGCTCGTCGTCCACGGCGGCATGGTCGCCGTCGTCGAACGCCCGCGTGTGGCCGCCAAGTTCGACAGCAAGCAGGACACCTTCACCTACGACGAGCTGGACGCGCTCCTCACCCCGCACTACGCGCAGCGGCCCACGGGGGAGACGTTCGCGGCGGCGGAGGTGCTCGGCCTCAAGCGCGGCTAGCGAAAAGGGAGTCGGGAACGGCTCGGGAAACGGCAACGGCTCCGCCCATACGAAAAGGGCGGAGCCGTATTACAGCCTGTGTACCGTCAGGCCCTGTTCTCGGCCTGCTCGGACGGCTTGCGGTGACGGCCGTTCGGGGTCGCCTCGTCGTTGTGGACCGAGACCGGCCCCCGGTGCTTGCCGTGGCCACCTCCGTGACCCGTGCCCTCCTGGGCATCGGCGGACAGCGGCTGCGTGATGCTTGCGTCGTTCATCGGAATGGTTCACCCCGTCAACATGATCTTTCTAACAGCCGGACGATCTTAACCGGCACACATCGGGGTGACACGAGCCGCACACGCCGACCGGAACTACTTCGTTACAAGCGTCGTCACTTCGTTACCGGGCTTCCCGGTCTTCGCCACGACCCGTGCCAGCGGCGCCTGTTGCAACGGCACCGGCCGCGCCACGACGACGGGTGCCGGAGCACTCTCCTCCGGCTCCTCATCCGCCTCCTCGTCCCGCGCGTCGTCCCGTACCCGGGCCACCCCGCACGGCACCTCCCCCGTCGCGTACGGGAGTTGAAGCTCCCCGTCCCTGCTCCACAGCCCAACTCCCCGCAGCCACCCCTCCGGTGCCGGAAGGTGCCGCACCTGTCGCCCGGCGGGCCGCCACACGCCCACCCAGCTCCCCGCCGGGCCGTCGACCCGCAGCGCCACGCCACACCCCTCCGGCGTCAGCACCTGCCCCGGCTGGATCGCGAACGGAGTCAGCGCGCACCCCTCGACGCGCAGGCACTCCGGGAACCGCACCGGCAGAGTGCTGCCGAGCACTCCCCAGCCCAGCCGTTCGGGCCCGCCGGGCGAGGGCGCGTCCGAGCCGATCAGCAGCAGCCCGCTGTCCGCGTCCGCGAGGAGCAGCCGGTCGTTGCTCTCCGCCGAGATCTGGAGCAGCGGCGACACCTCGCCGTCGCGCTCCAGATCGACCACGACCGCCTTCGTCCGCCCCGCGACCTCCCGGTCCAGGGCGAGCAGCCGGCCCGTACGGTCCAGCCAGACCCCGCCCGAGCAGCGCCCGGGGACCTCCGTGACGTACTCGGGCCCGAAGGCGCCGCCCGCCACCAGCCACACCGTCGTCGAACGCCGGCCCAGGGCGAGGGCGTACGCGCGGTCGCCGCCCGGAGCCGGGGGCAGCAGCCGCAGCTGGGTGCCGGGGTCGGGGCACTCGACCGCGCCGAGGGGGAGTTCGCCGGTGCCGGGGCCGGTCGGGTAGAGCAGCGCGAAGGTGTGCCGGCCGGCGACGAGGCGGTGGATGAGGACCCGCCCGTCGCCCATCGGCAGCACCTGCGTGCCGGGCTCCTCCGGCTGGTTTCCGGGCAGCGGTACGGCGTACGGCTCGGGTCCGTCGAGTGTCCAGCGCTCCGGGAACCAGGAGTCGCCGCTCCGCGCGAGCCGGGCCGCGTAGGCACCGTCTGCGGTGATCACGCACTCCGCCGCCGGGGACAACCCGTCCTCCGTGCTTGGTTCGATCGCACAGGCTGTCATCGATCGGTCACCTCCGGCGACGAAAGTAGTTTTCGCACGTACAGGCGGGGGACCGGCCAGCCGCCATTTCACACATATGGGTGGCCAAGTAACGATTCGCCTGAGGAGACGGGGGCTGGTGTGCTGATCGGGGCCGGGGACGTCAGTGGGGCGGGCGCACCGGTTCAGCCGTACGGACCAGCCAGGTAGCCTTGCGTTCGTGCCCCGTCTGTCCGTACCCCGTCTTTCTGAAGTCATCGCCGCACTCGACGCCCTCTGGCCCCCCGAGCGGGCCGAGTCCTGGGACGCGGTCGGCACCGTCGCGGGCGATCCCGACCAAGAGGTCTCCAGGGTCCTGTTCGCCGTGGACCCCGTCCAGGACATCGTCGACGAGGCCGTGAAGCTGGGCGCCGACCTGCTGGTCACCCACCACCCGCTCTACCTCCGGGGTACGACCACGGTCGCGGCGGACACCTTCAAGGGCCGCGTCGTGCACACCCTCATCAAGCACGACATCGCCCTCCACGTCGCCCACACCAACGCCGACCGCGCCGACCCGGGAGTCAGCGACGCCCTCGCCGGCGCCCTCGACCTGCGGGTCGTACGTCCGCTCGTACCGGACCCCTCCGACCCCGCGGGCCGACGCGGCCTCGGCCGGGTCTGCGAGCTGGACCACCCGCTGACCGTCCGCGAGTTCGCCGCCCGCGCCGCCGAACGGCTGCCCGCGACCGCGCAGGGCATCCGGGTCGCCGGCGACCCCGAGGCGCTCGTCCGTACGGTCGCCGTCAGCGGCGGCTCCGGCGACAGCCTCTTCGACGACGTACGCGCGGCCGGTGTCGACGCCTTCCTCACCGCGGACCTCCGCCACCACCCGGCCTCGGAAGCGCGCGCCCACAGCGCCCACGGCAGTGGCACAGACGGCACCCACAAGCCCCTCGCGCTGCTCGACGCCGCGCACTGGGCCACCGAGTGGCCCTGGTGCGAGCTGGCCGCCGCCCAGCTCGACGAGATCTCCGACCGGAACGGATGGGGCCTTCGCGTCCACGTCTCCGCGACGGTCACCGACCCCTGGACCGCCCACGCGGCGTCCACCACCACCTCTGAAGCACTGGGAGCCCCCAACTGAACGCCGCGCCCGCCGACCAGATCCGACTTCTCGACGTCCAGGCCCTCGACGTACGCATCCAGCAGCTCACGCACAAGCGCAAGTCGCTGCCCGAGCACGCCGAGATCGAGTCGCTGACCAAGGACCTCACGCAGCTGCGCGACCTGCTGGTGGCCTCGACGACCGAGGAGAGCGACTGCGCCCGCGAGCAGACCAAGGCAGAGCAGGACGTGGACCAGGTGCGCCAGCGCGCCGCCCGCGACCAGCAGCGCCTCGACTCCGGCGCCGTCAGCTCGCCCAAGGACCTGGAAAACCTCCAGCGCGAGATCGCCTCCCTCGCCAAGCGGCAGGGCGACCTGGAGGACGTCGTCCTGGAGATCATGGAGCGCCGTGAGTCCGCACAGGAGCGCATCGCCGAGCTGACCGAGCGCGTCGGCGCCGTCCAGGGCAAGATCGACGACGCGACCGCCCGGCGCGAGGCGGCGTACGAGACCCTCGACGGCGAGGTGGGCACGGCGAAGAAGGAGCGCGAGGTCATCGCGGGTTCGGTGCCCGACGACCTCCTCAAGCTGTACGACAAGCTGCGCGCGCAGCAGGGCGGGGTCGGCGCCGCCCGTCTCTACCAGCGCCGCTGCGAGGGCTGCCGCCTGGAGCTGAACATCACCGAGGTCAACGAGGTGAAGGCGGCGGCTCCGGACGCGGTGCTGCGCTGTGAGAACTGCCGCCGCATCCTCGTACGCACGTCAGAGTCCGGTCTGTAGACCAGTTAGCCAGTGGGCCAGTAAGGAGTCTGTGGCGTGCGGGAGTTCATCGTCGAGGCCGACGGCGGTTCCCGGGGCAACCCGGGGCCCGCGGGCTACGGTTCCGTCGTCATCGACGCGGCCACGGGCGAGACGCTGGCGGAGGCGGCCGAGTACATCGGGATCGCCACGAACAACGTCGCCGAGTACCGGGGCCTGGTGGCCGGCCTGCGCGCGGCCCGCGAGCTGGACCCGACCGCCAAGATCCGCGTCCGCATGGACTCCAAGCTCGTCGTCGAGCAGATGTCGGGCCGCTGGAAGATCAAGCACCCGGACATGAAGCCCCTGGCGGCGGAGGCGGCCCAGGTGTTCCCGACGGCCGGGCAGGTGACGTACGAGTGGATCCCGCGCGAGCAGAACAAGCACGCGGACCGGCTCGCCAACGAGGCGATGGACGCGGGCAAGCGCGGCGAACAGTGGTCGGCGGGGGAATCGACGGCGGAACTTCGCAGCGCAGGCTCAGGCGTCCCACCTAAGGGGCGCGGGGCTGTGACACATGCGGCTCCGCCGCGCGGGCGCGACCAGCCCCCACCGGCCGCAACTGTGACGACGACCGCTGACGCGAAAGCCGAGGCCGACGCCAGCGCCGCCCGCACCGTAGCCACCCCCCGCACAGGTTGGGCCCCCGCAGACATGGGCGCCCCCGCCACCTTCGTCCTCCTCCGCCACGGCGAAACCCCCCTCACCCCCCAGAAACGCTTCTCGGGCAGCGGCGGCACGGACCCGTCCCTCTCGGACGTGGGCCGGGACCAGGCCGAGCGGGTGGCGGAGTCCCTGGCCAGGCGAGGCACGATCGAGGCGATCATCGCGTCCCCCCTGACCCGCACCCGCGAGACGGCCGCCGCGGTCGCCGCCCGCCTGGGCCTCGACGTGACGATCGACGACGGCCTGCGCGAGACGGACTTCGGTGCGTGGGAGGGGCTGACGTTCGGCGAGGTGCGCGAGCGCTACCCGGACGACATGAACGCCTGGCTGGCCTCCCCGAAGGCCGAACCGACGGGCGGCGGCGAGAGCTTCGCGGCGACCGCACGCCGGATGGCCGTCACCCGCGACAAGCTGATCGCGGCCCACGCGGGCCGTACGGTCCTGTTGGTCACCCACGTGACCCCCATCAAGACCCTCATCCGCCTCGCCCTGGGCGCCCCGTCCGAGTCCCTGTTCCGCATGGAACTCTCGGCGGCCTCACTGTCGGCGGTGGCGTACTACGCGGACGGCAACGCGAGCGTACGACTGTTCAACGACACGTCACACCTGCGCTGAGCCCAGCCCTGCGGCCTGCCGGGCGAGTGCCTCGACCCGGTCCCAGTCGTGCGAGGCGATGGCATCGGCGGGAAGCATCCAACTCCCGCCCACGCAGGCGACGTTGGGCAACGCGAGATACTCGGGGGCGTTCGCCGGACCGACCCCTCCGGTAGGACAGAACCGGGCCTGGGGAAGCGGCCCGGCCAGAGCCTTCAGATAGGCGGCCCCGCCCGCAGCCTCGGCCGGGAAGAACTTCATCTCCCGCACCCCCCGCTCCAACAGCGCCACAACCTCCGAGGTGGTCGACACCCCCGGCAGGAACGGCGCCCCGGACGCCCGCATCGACTCCAGCAGTACGTCGGTCCAGCCAGGGCTCACGAGGAAGCGCGCCCCAGCGGCCAACGCGTCGGACACCTGCCCGGGCGAGATGACGGTACCGACACCGACCACCGCGTCCGGAACCCCGTCGGCGATGGCCCGAATGGCATCGAGCGCGACGGGCGTACGCAGGGTCACCTCAATGGCAGGCAACCCCCCGGCAACAAGCGCCCGAGCAAGCGGCACGGCATCGACCAGATCCTCGACAACGACCACGGGTATGACGGGCGCAAGATCAAGAACGGAGGGGGAGGGAGAGGCGGTCATGCGCAACATCCTGCCCGCGCTTTGCGGCACGCGCAAAGGGCGTTGCGCATGTTGCAATGAGGGCGCGATGATCGGCCTCTAGAGGCGCGGGGCTGTATCAATTTGCGGCTCCGCCGCGTGGGCGCGACAAGCCACAACGGCGCAGCAGACAACACACAACCCACCCGCTCAGTGAACCTCGTCCACCAACACATCCAGCGCCCACGCAACCCCCGCCCGCGAGGGCACCGCAACCTCCACCACGTACCCCAGATCCCGCAACGCCTCCACCAGTTCCCCCGGCCCGGAGGGCACCGCCCCCGAACTCACCAGACTCCGCACGATCCGCCCCTTGGTCGCCTTGTTGAAGTGGCTGACGACCTTACGAGTCGGCGCATGCAACACCCGCACAGTCGCTGTCCGCCCAGCAACCTCCCCCTTCGGCTTCCAGGCGGAGCCATACGCGGAGGACCGCAGATCAAGAACCAGCCCACCCCCAGCCACCTCCGGCAGCGCCGCGGCCATCGGCGCCCGCCAGTGCGCGGCCAGCGCCCCGAGCCCGGGCAGCTTCACCCCCATCGAGCAGCGGTACGAGGGGATCCGGTCCGTGACCCGAACAGCACCCCACAACCCCGAGAAGACCAGCAGCGACCGCGCCGCCCGCTTCTTCGCGGCGGCGTCGAGAGAGGCGAGGTCGAGGGCGTCGTACAGCACCCCGGTGTAGATCTCCCCGGCGGGCCGCGCCCCGGCGGTCCGCAGCTCCACGTTCTTGGCGACCTCGCCCCGCAGCCCCTCACTGAGCCCGAGCACCTCACGAGCCTTGTCCTCGTCACCGACGCACAGCTCGACAAGTTCCCCGAGTACGGCCTCGCGGGCGTCGGCGAGACCGGGCAGGGACAGCGACTCCGGCTTGAGCGGGGTGCCGCGCCCGGAAGAGGCCTTGCCTTCGGAGGGAGGCAGCAGGACAAGCACGGTGAGTTCTCCAAACGGGTACGCGGGCTCGACTCGCGTCAGATTACGTGGCGAGGCGGGTGGGCCGGATTGTGCCTACGCTCGTTTCATGCCCCGCCGCCACATCCGCGTGACCGGCGCCCCCGAAGCCCCCCTCCGGGCCGCCCTCACCGCCCTGCGCACCGAACTCGGCGTCCCCGAGAGCTTCCCGCCCGCCGCACAGGCCGAGGCGGAGCGAGGCGCCAAAGCCCCCGACCTCCCCGCGACGGACGCCACGGACATCCCGTTCCTCACCATCGACCCGCCCACCTCCACCGACCTCGACCAGGCGATGCACCTCGCCCGTCGCCCCGGCGGCGGCTTCCGCGTCCGGTACGCGATAGCGGATGTCGCCGCCTTCGTCGTACCGAACGGCCCCCTGGACACCGAGACGCACCGCCGGGTGACGACCCTCTACTTCCCGGACGGGAAGACCCCGCTGCACCCGCCGACCCTCAGCGAGGACGCGGCCAGCCTCCTCCCGGGCCGGACCCGACCGGCAGCACTCTGGACGATCGACCTGGACGCGGACGGCCGTACGGTCGCCGTAGACGTCCACCGGGCCCTGGTCCGCAGCCGCGCCAAACTCGACTACGAGGGCGTGCAGCGACAGCTGGATTCCGGTACGGCGGAGGAGTCGCTGGCCCTGCTGAAGGACATCGGGGAGGCCAGGGAACGCCTGGAGGTCGAACGCGGCGGCATCTCCCTCAACGTGCCGGAGCAGGAGATCGTGGAGGTGGAGCGGGATCACGCGTACACACTCACCTACCGCGCACCCCTGCCCGCCGAAGGCTGGAACGCCCAGATCTCCCTCCTGACGGGGATGGCGGCGGCCGAGCTGATGCTGACGTACGGCACGGGAGTGCTCCGCACCCTTCCCGCCGCCCCGGACGATGGGGGTCCCCCCGGTCGAGGGAAGCCGAGACTGGGGGAGGTCGGCCGGCTGCGCCGTACCGCGCAGGCCCTGCGCATCGACTGGCCGCACCATGTCTCGTACGCGGCCCTGATCCGCTCCCTGGACCCGCGCCGCCCGCACCACGCGGCCTTCCTTCAGGAGTGCACGACACTGCTGAGAGGCGCCGGCTACACGGTCTTCCGGGACGGCGACCTCCCTCCGATCACCACCCACTCCGCGGTGGCCGCCCCCTACGCCCACTGCACGGCCCCACTGCGCCGCCTCGCCGACCGTTACGCCTCGGAGCTCTGCCTCGCCGCCGTCGCCCAACAGCCGCCGCCCGACTGGGTGTTGGCTGCCCTGGACGCGCTCCCCAAGGAAATGGCCGAAGGTGGGAGACGGTCGGGCGCGGTGGAACGCGGATGCCTGGACATCGTCGAGGCGGCGCTGCTCAAGGACCGGGTGGGGGAGGTCTTCGAGGGGTGCGTGGTGGATGTGGAGGAACGCAAACCCACGGTCGGGACAGTGCAGTTGGAGTCTCCGGCGGTGGTCGCGCGCATCGAGGACGACGACGGCACTCCGCTGCCGCTGGGCGAACGGCTGCGGGTACGGCTCACGAGGGCAGACCTTGGTGCGGCGGGGGTGCGGTTCGCTCCGGCATGACGGCCCGCAGCGACCGTACGAGGGCGTCGGCGTCGTCGGCGTGGAAGCGGACGAGGCGGATGTCCCGTCGGCGGCCGAAGAAGGTGAAGTGGGCGACCGGCTCGGTGAGTTCGAGGGTGATGGTGGTCTGGGAGCCGATGGCGAGGGAGAGTTCACCCTCGGTCCGTTGATGCGTGGTCCGCAGCTCACGACGTACGGTCGAGATCTTCTCCAGCGGGATGCGCAGATCGACGTGGGCGGCGTAACGGACCCGCAGGGAGCGCGAGTTGAGGTCGAGGACGTGCGGGCGGACGACGGAGGCCGCGTGCAGCCCGATCACGAACTCGATCGTGTAGACGTCCAGGACGAACACCGTCCAGTGCACGATCGGCCAGCTCCGCAGCAGCACGAACATCGCGACCGTCTCGACGACACAGACGAAGGCGAACGCGAACATGGTCGCGCCCTGCCCACGCGCGTACCCGAAGGCATGCCCGCCATCCCCGGTCCCGTGCCGACGCCGTCCCACCCACAGCACCAGACTGACAAGCAGCCGCACCTCATGCCGTACCAGGGCGCCCGCGGTCCTCATGGCTGCCGCCCGGATCGCTGCCCGGTGACGATCCGCAGCGCACCGCGCACGGCGGCGGCCTGCGCGGGCGCGAAGTCGGCGTAGAGGGCGCGCAGGAAACTGTCGTCGTGGTCGATGTCGGCCTCCGGAAGCAGTTCGCGGGGAAGACAGTCGGCGAGGGCGCGGGCGGCCTCCGCCACGCGTGGATCGTCGGCCGGGGCGTCGACGAGGGCGTCGAGCAGCACGTACACCTCGTGCGCCCGAGCAGCACCCTCCGGCGTCGCGAAGGCACTGCCCAGCGCGGCCATCAGGCGCTCCCGGTCCGCCGGGGCCGCCGTGGTCTCGATGAGCGCGAGCATCTCGCGGTCCTTGGCGGCCATGGGCGAGTCGGAGACGTGCGCCAACTCGGCGAACATGGCGGCCAGTTCGGGCGAGACGGGCCCCTCGGCGGGCAGCGCCTCCGCATCCAGCAGCGCACGCAACCGCACCCGCCGCTCACGAATGGCGACCTCCTGCCGAGCAAGATCCTCGTCCAGCTCGGCGAGCACCTCGACGAGATCCCGCCCGGCCTCGTCCGCGAGCACGTCCCGCACCTCGGCGAGCCCGAGACCCAGCTCGGTCAGCCGCCTGATCCGGGCGAGCACGACGGCGTGCCGCAACGTGTAGTCCCGGTACCCGTTGGCAAGCCGCTCGGGCTCGGGCAACAGCCCCAGGTGGTGATAGTGCCGCACGGTCCGCGTCGTGACGCCGACGGCGGTGGCAAGCTCTCCGATCCGCATGGCACCAGTAGAAACGCTGACGTTGCGGCAGGGTCAAGCGGGAACATCGGCACTCCGTGAGCCACGGTCCGCGAAGTACCGTTGACGCGTGAAGGCAACCGGGGGCACACGAGAACAGGCACTGTGGACCAGAACGAGACTGGGCCGCTGCGGCCCCGCACTCGACCTGCTCACCGCCTGTTTCGACCGCCACGTCTATGCCCCGCACGCTCACGACGAGTTCACGGTCGGCGTCAGCTCCAGCGGCGTCGAGGTCATCGACTACCGGGGCGGCCGCATCTGCCCCGACCCCGGCTCCCTGGTCGTACTGGAGCCCGGAGAGATCCACACCGGAGGCCCCGCCACCTCCGCCGGGTACTCCTACCGGGCCCTGTACGCCGACCCGGCCCTCCTCAGCGACGGCACCCTCGACGGCCGGTTCCCGCACTTCCGCGAGCCGCTCGTCGACGACCCCGAACTGGCCGCCGCCTTCCACATCGCGCACATCGAACTCAGCGCCTGCCCCGACCCGTTGGAGGCCGAGTCCCGGCTGTCCTGGCTCCTGGCGGAACTGGCCCGCCGCCACTCCACGGCCCGCCCGGTGGACGACCGGATCCCCGGCGCGGACCGGATAGCCCACGCGGTACGAACCCGCCTGGCCGACGAGCTGACCACCCCGCCCTCCCTCGCCGACCTCGCCACCGACCTGGGCCTCTCCCGCTACCAGCTCCTCCGAGCCTTCCGCACGACGGTCGGGATACCCCCGTACGCCTGGCTGGCCCAGTACCGCGTGACCCGGGCCAGGGGATTGCTGGAGACCGGACTGCGACCGGCAGAAGTCGCATCGCTGGTCGGCTTCGCCGATCAGGCGCACCTGACCCGCTGGTTCCGGCGGGTCATGGGCGTGACCCCGGCGGCGTACCGCAACAGCGTTCAAGACGACGACCGGGGAGGCAGCCGACACTTGCCCGCATGACTGCACGCGGCTGGTTGTTGTTCTCCCTGATGGGAGTGGTCTGGGGCATCCCGTATCTGCTGATCAAGGTGGCGGTGGAGGCGGACCTGTCGCCGTCCACGGTGGTGTTCGTACGCTGCACGCTGGGCGCGGCGCTTCTCCTCCCCTTCGCGATCCGCCAGGGCGGCCTGCCGCGCACGATCCGCACGCACTGGCGCCCGATGCTGGCCTTCGCGGTCATCGAGATCATCGGCCCGTGGTGGACCCTGACGGACGCGGAACGCCACCTGTCCAGCTCGACCGCGGGCCTGCTGATCGCCGGGGTACCGATCGTGGGGGTCGCGCTGGCCCGCTTCTTCGGCAGTACGGAGAGGCTGGGGACCCGGCGACTGACAGGCCTGACCCTGGGCCTGGCGGGCGTGGCGGTCCTGACGGTCCCGCACCTGACCGGCGGCGACGCCCGCTCACTGGCGGAGGTCCTCCTGACGGTGATCGGCTACGCCACGGCCCCACTCATAGCGGCCCGCCACCTGAAGGACGTCCCGTCGCTCCACCTCACGGCCCCCTGCCTGGCGCTGGCGGCCCTGGTGTACGCCCCGGCGGCGGTGGTCACCCGCCCACCCACACTCCCGTCCGCCGAGGTCCTGGCAGCCCTGGCCGTCCTGGGCGTGATCTGCACGGCCCTCGCCTTCGTGGCGTTCCTGGAGCTGATCAAGGAGGTCGGCCCGACGCGGGCCACGGTGTTCACGTACGTCAACCCGGCGGTCGCGGTGGCGGCGGGCGCCCTGTTCCTGGACGAGCCCCTCACGGCCGGGATCCTGGCCGCCTTCGCCCTGATCCTGGCGGGATCGGTCCTGGCGACGGCCACTGGACCGCGTCAGGGCGGACGCCCGGTAGCATGGTCGACACGGCAGACGAGCCGGGCGGACGGCCGCGTGGACTCCCCTTCGGGGGCGCTCCCCGAGGAACGTCCGGGCTCCACAGGGCAGGGTGATGGCTAACGGCCACCCGGGGTGACCCGCGGGACAGTGCCACAGAAAACAGACCGCCGGGGCTGTGTCCTTGAAAGAGGGCGCTCCCCGGTAAGGGTGAAACGGTGGTGTAAGAGACCACCAGTGCCCAGGGCGACCTGGGCAGCTAGGTAAACCCCACCCGGAGCAAGGTCAAAAGGGAACGTCCCCAAGGATTTGGACGGCGTTCCTGCGCGGACGTTCGAGGGCTGCCCGCCCGAGTCCGCGGGTAGACCGCACGAGGCCGGCGGCAACGCCGGTCCTAGATGGATGGCCGTCGCCGAGACGTCCGCGAGGACCCTCGGCACAGAACCCGGCGTACAGCCCGACTCGTCTGCCCCCTCAGGGTTCCCCGTCGGTCACGTGTGCCACCCAGTGCTCGGCCCACTGCCGTACCTCGTCCTCCAGCCAGTCGAACTCGAAGGCGATACGGCGGGCGTGGGCGTGCAGTTCGGAAATGCGTCCGGGGTGCCGGAGGACGCTCGCGCCGATGCCGTCCTGGTAGTAGCCGCCCTTCACCACGACATCGGCGTCCAGCGACATCATCACGAAGGCCGGGTTGTTGGCGCCCGCCCCCAGGATGCCGTTCGCGCAGCCGGCTCCCGCGATGTCCCAGTGGTCGCCGAGCGCCACGCGGACCCAGCGCCAGGCCTGCTCCTCGCTGTCCTCGGAGTGGTCCTGCGCGATGTCGACGCCGAGCAGGAACTCGGGTCGGCCGTCCGGACCCGTGGAGAAGAGTCCGCTGTCGCGGGCCAGCTGTTCCCACTCCTGGTCGAAACGGCGTCCGAGGTCCTTCTCGTCATGGCCGAGGAGGAATCCGCGCGGACCGCTCTCGGAGCCCAGGTTCCCCATGTAGCTGGCGACGTTGACAGGCGGCAGCTCCTCCCGCGTCCCCATGACCTCGCGGAATACGAGCCCGGCGGCGGAGAGCTTGTCCAGCGCCTCCTGTGCCACGTCCATTCGAGCGTTTCCTTTCTTCTCTGTTGAAAGACGAGGGGGCGGGCCGTCCTTGCGGACGGCCCGCCCCCCCAGGGCGTCTCAGCTACGACGTCCGTAATGGTAGAGCGTCGGCCTGTTGTAGTCGTGGCTTCCGTTCTTGATCGGGAACCACGCCACTTCACCGGTCTGCACATTCAGCATGACGCGCAGCTGGTTGTTCGCCGGGAGACCGATGTTCTCGCCGTCGAAGATGGGCGAGTTCTCCCAGTTTGCCCAGCCCCGCACGTTGCCGTCGTTCCTGAAGAAGTCCAGACCGTGGGAGTTTTCCCGCTGCCGGACACCCGGGTTGTTGGCCACCCTGCGGGCGAGCCTGTCGAGGTCCCTCGACAGTTCGTTGTAATTGGCGAAGTGGGCGTTCCACGCGTCACTGCGCGCGTTGCGCGCCGCCTCGCTGTACGGATCGCCGTCGAACGCGGGGCTCTCCGGCGTCAGCCCGTCGCCCTCGTTGTCCCGGCTCGGACCACAGTTGTGGACGAGGGCCGAGGCACCCGCCGCCACGACGTAGTACGTGTGGACGTTCGAGACGGTCAGGTTGTGGACGGTGGCGCCCTGGGCGGTCCAGCGCTCGATCGAGCTGATCTGGACGTAGCTGCCCGCGCTGGTCCGCAGCCACTGACCGGAGGTGAGGTCGGTGGCCTCGATCCACGCGCCGGCCTCGCCGGCCCCGGGGACCCAGAAGGGGTGCCCGTCGGTCGCCGTGATCTCGGCGGTCCTCGTTCCCGCGCCGCCGTCGATGTCGACGGTGACGGTAACGAGGTGCTTGAGGCCCTGGCCCTTGATCTCGGCGGTGACCGTCTCGATCCGGGTCTCCCCGGTCCTCGGGTCGGTCGCGACCACCTTGTCGCCGGCCCTGACCTTCTCGATCGGCTTGGTGGAGCCGTCCGCCATCAGCACCTTCGTGCCGGGCACGAAGCTGTTGTTGATCGGGCAGGAGCCGCCGCCACCGTCGGCCCTGCCGGAACCGCCGCCACCGCTCGTACCACCGCTGCTGCGGGTGGAGCCGCCGGACTTGCCGCCGCTCTTCCCGCCGCCTCCGCCGCCGCTCTTGCCGGCGTGGGAGGAGGACTTGGGCGCCGCCTTGGCCTGGGCCTGCTTCTGGGCGGGGTTGCCCGTCTTCCGCTTCGCCGCGGCCGCCTCGTCGGCCTTTCTCCTGGCGGCCTCGGCGGCCTTCTTCTTGGCTCTCTGCGCGGCCTCCCGCTTCGCCTTCTCGATGGCCGCCTTCTTGGCCCGCAGCGCGGCCGCCTCCGCGGCCTTGGCCGCCTTCAGAACGGCCTCGGCGGCCTTCTTCGCGGCCTTGAAGGCCTGGATGGCGTTGATGGTGCGGTTGATCGCCTTGAGGACCGACGGGATCTTGCCCAGCTTCGTCCAGGGAATGGCGTCCAGGATGATGCTGCCGCACGACCACATGTCACCGCCGAAGCAGGCCATGGCGTCGTTGATGCCGATGAAGTCCTTCAGCGTCTCCCAGGCGATCGCGAGGATCACCGAGGACAGCGACTTGCCCATGGTGGCCTGCGCCTGGGCGACCTGAGCCGCCGACAGACCCGCGCCGGCGAGGGCCGCGGCCTTCTCCGAGGCGGTCAGGGAGATCGCCAGACCGCTCGGGTCGTCGTACGTCACCGGGTTGTTGTGCGCGTACGTGTAGCCGTTGGTCTGCTGCGGGTCGTTCAGGTCGAGCAGCGGGTCGGCGGACAGGAAGCGTCCGACCACCGGGTCGTACAGGCGGGCGCCGAGCGGCTGGAAGCCGGAGGCGTCGTCCCGGGTCTGACCCGTGAACCCCTTGTGGCTCTGGAGGTTCTGCGCCGTGGTGGCGGCGCCGCGCTGGTTGCCGAACGGGTCCTGCTTGCGCACCCGGACGGGCATGGTGCCGCTGAGCGCGACCTCGGTGTAGACACTGCTCTGATGGTCCGTGGTCTGGGCGACCAGGTTGTCGGAGCCGGTACCGCTGGCGTAGCGCATCACCTGGCCGCCGGGGGCGGCGTAGGTGCGCTGGGTGTTGACCAGGACCCCGCCCGCCTGGACGGTGACCGAGGCCTCGTCCAGCAGCAGGGTCGCCTGCTTGCCCTGGATGGTCAGCAGCCGCTGGCCGTTGGGTCCGTAGATGTGCCGGGTGTCGTTCTGCGGCAGCCACTGCTGGGCGGCCTGGGCCGCGTCGCAGGTGGCCAGCACGATCGCGGTGGCGTTCACGTTCGCCGCGCCCTGGACCGCGAGGCACAGGGTGGAGTCGGCGTGGATGAGCTGACCGGACGCGTTGCGCTTCAGGTGCTGGGCGCTGGTGCCGTTGCACTTCTGCAGCTGGACCGCGGAGCCCACGGCGTTGGCGGCGGGCTGGACGCACCAGGTGTCGTAGACCTCCAGGGTGCCGAGGTCGGGGTTCGGCTGGGGGGTCTGCGTCGAGCCCGGGACCGGCTGGAAGTGCCAGCTCTGCGCCACCGTGGTGTTGCACTGGTACAGCTGGATCGGCTGGCCCGCGGCCGCGAGACCGGACTTGAGATCGAGGCACTTCTGGCCGAGACCCACGTACGGGGTCCTGCCGCCCGTGCCCTGGCCGGTGATCCGGTCGACCTTGCCGTCCGGGGTCCAGGTCAGTTCCTGCTTGTCGCCGTTGTCGGCCGAGGTGACCGACCTGGTCTCGCCCGTCAGCTCGTAGAGCCGCTGGGCCTCGGCCGTGACCTGGGCGCCCGCCGGGGTCGTGAACTTCTTCGTGACCTTGGTGAGCGTGTGCGGCTGGTCCTTGGCGGCGTTCTTGCCGTAGGCGTAGTCGGTGACCGCGTCCTTGGCGGTGTTGCCGGCGAGGTCCTTCTCGGTCAGCCTGCTGCGGTTGCCGAGCAGGTCGTACTCGTACTCCTGCCAGTAGCCGGAGCCGTCCTTGCCCGCGCCGACGTCGAGTGTGCCGTCGGCCTTCTTCGGAGCGGCGCACTCGGCCGCCGGATCCTTGGCGGTCCAGGCGGACTTCAGCTGACCCACCGGGTCATAGACGAAGCACTGGCGCTCCTCGATGCCGACGGCCCGCTCCTGGACGGAGGTGATGTTGCCGGCCGGGTCGTAGCCGTAGGCACGGTTCGAGACCAGGTTGCCGCCGACGATGCTCGCGTCGGCCTTCTCCCGGTAGACCGCCTGCTCCTGCAGCTCGCCGCTGCTCTCGTCGTACGAGCTCTGCGTCCACACCCGGTAGGGCTGGGCGCCCAGGGTCGACCGGAGCACCTGGCCGTACGGCGAGTAGGCCGTCTCGGAGCCGTACCAGTCCTTGCCGGAGATGGAGAGCGGCTTGCCGTCCTTGTTGTAACGGACGACGAGCTTCTCGGCGCCGAACTTGCCGATCTCGGGAAGGGTGGTGTCCTCCAGGGCGCCGGTGTCCGAGTAGGAGTAGGAGTAGTTGTAGTCCTTCTTCAGGCCCCACGTGTCGGCGATCGACTGCGGCAGGGACAGGGTGGTCGCGGTCGGCTGGTAGTCCTTGGTGTAGCCGCTGACCGTCTGGGTGTAGGCCAGTCCGTCCGTGTAGCGGGTGGCGGTGGCGGGCATGCCCTTGCCGCCCGTGGCGGAGTCGTACGTGAAGTTCGCGAGCAGGGTGCCGTTGACGTCGGTCAGCCGCTGCTGCTTCGGCCGGGACAGTTCGTCGTAGGCGTTCCAGATCTTCACGCCGCGGGCGTTGGTGGTCGTCAGGACGCGGTCGCGGGAGTCGTACTCGGTACTGGTGGTGCCCGTGTCGGGGTCGGTGGACGAGTCCGTCCGGCCGCGGTGGTCGTACGTCCAGCTCCACGGGTGCGTCGGGTCGGCCGAGGCGGTCGCCTTCTCCAGCTGGCCCTTGGCGTCGTACGCGTAGCGCGTCGAGGTGAAGCCACCGGGCGCCGCGGGGTTGAAGGTGTCCGTGCGGACGGTCCGGCCCGTCGCGTCGGTGTAGACGCGGTAGGAGGAGTCACCCTTCGGGTTGACGACCTTCGACCAGTCCTCGCCGTACTCGTACTTGGTGGCCCGGTCCTCGTACGCCTTGGAGAACGACTCCTTGGTGATCGGGTCCATCCACTTGAGGTACGGCGTCTCCTGCGTTACGCGGCCGAGACCGTCGTAGGCGTAACGCGTGATGTTGGGGACGGCGATGTCCGAGACCGGGGTGAACAGCTCGCCCGGCTTCGCCTCCTGGGTCAGGTAGGCGTTGTTGGTCTGGTAGACGTCGCCGGAGCTGTTGTACAGCGTGTCGGTGATCAGCCAGCCGGAGTCGTTGTCGGCCTCCTCCTGCGTCTGCCGCTCGCGGCCCAGGCCGTCGTAGAGGGTGACGGAGGTCTCGACGCGGTTCTCGTAGCCCCGCGTGTAGGTGCTGACGTACGGAGGCTTGCGGATCTTGATGTTCGGGTCTTCGGAGTCGGTCTCCTCCGGCGGCACGGTGTAGACCGCGCGGAAGTCCGGCACCGACGACGCCGACGGGGTGCGGCCCGGGGCCCAGGCCTCGGACAGCCGGCCCAGCGGGTCGTACACGGCCTCGCTGACGAGGCTGTTGGCGTCGGTCGTCCTGAGGGTGACCGAGCGGCCCGGCTCCAGGTCCATGATCTGGCTGTGGCCGAGCACGTTGGTGTAGGTGACCTTGAAGACCTGGCCGGTGGCCGGGCCCACGGAGGCGTACGTGGTCGTCGACGCCTTCGGGACCGGCTTGGCCAGCTCGTCCGGGTCGGTCTGCCGGACGACCCGGCCGACCTCGTCGAAGCCCACGGTGCCGTTGGTCAGGAACCCGGTGCCGGTGCCGTTCAGCGACCACGACTCGGTGGCGAGACCGCGGGTCGAGCCCGACAGCGCCGCGCCGTAGGCCCCGCCGTCGTACGCGGTGCGGGTGACGCCGCTCAGCGTGGTGAGGTCGCTCCAGTTCGCGGCCGCGCAGGTGGTGGGCGAGGCAAGGACCTGCTTGCTGAGACCGATCAGGTTCTTGTCGGTCTGGTGCACGTACTCCGACTTGGTGCAGGACTCGTCGCCGGACTTCCCGGTGTCGCCCACCGACTCCACCAGCGTCGGCAGCCCGTACGTCGGGTCGTACGTCGTCGTCGTTCTCACCTGCCGCACCGTGCGCGTGTCGTCCGAGTTGGTGCCGGACGACTTGGTGTACGCGATCTCCTCGGGCTCCGTGACCCGCCAGGCCCGCAGCGGGGTCAGGCCGTCCTCACGGTCGCGCTTGGCCAGTTCGGTGGCCGCGGGCTTGGTGATCGAGCGGGTCAGCCAGTCGGAGTCGGCCTTCGTGGAGTCGGTGTAGCTCAGCTCCTCCGCTATCCGGCCGGCGAACGGCTCCTCGTCCTTGGCTATCTCGGCGCCCGTGATGTCCTTCACGGACACGGTGTCGCCGAGGCCGCGGAAGTAGCGGGTGACGGCCTTGGAGCGCTGGCCGGCGGTGTCCGCGGTGCCCTCGTCGTTGACCGGGCCCGTCAGGACCGTGGTCTGCTCGACCCCCGCGAACTGCGAGTAGGTGCGCTGGGACTTCTTGGTGAACTCGGCCTCGGCGAGCTTCCAAGCCGGGTTCTTGTACTTGTACTCGGTCCTGGTGGTGAAGTTGCCGTCGATGTTCGGGAGTTCCTCGACGGTGTCCACGACGTACTTGTGGAACCAGTCGATGTCCTCGACCTCGGGGTCGGGGTTCCAGAAGGAGGGGTAGCAGAGGCGGTTGTTGCCCTTCAGCTGGCCCTGCAGCCGGGCCATGGCCTGGGCACGGGTCTCGCCGGACTGTTGGTCGAGCAGCGGCAGGTCGCCGGTGAGGCAGTCGCCCTCGATCGGCTTGTAGCGGACGATGGTCTCGCCGCCGTACTCGTTGATCACACGGGTGATGCGGAGCCGGGAGAAGCCGGGACGGTGTGCGTTGACCGCCTTGACGCGGTTGGGCATGTCCTCCGCGTTGGACTCGAACCGCACCGAGTTGAGGGTGACCTTCGCGTCGGTGGTGCCGTTGCGGCCGTAGCCGGTGCGCTGCACGGACTCCAGCCACAGCGCGGTGTTCGGGCCAGTCTTCAGCTTGGCGAAGCTCTGCTTCAGCTGGTACTCGTCGACGACCTGGCGGGCGGCCGTGTCGGTACGACGCTGGGCCGAGGTCGTGATCTTGTCGAGGCGCTTACGGGTCCAGAAGGTCGGGCCCGCGTTCCAGCACTTCTTGCCGGACGCGCAGCGCAGGTCGGCCGGGGTGTCGAACCAGGGCCGGTAGTTGCGCGGGTCCTTGGACGTGAAGTTGGACTCGGAGCAGGTGACCTCGCCGACGGTGTAGCAGCGCTCGTCCACCGTGAAGTCGACCCGGGCCGGGGCGGTCTGCGTGTAGAGGGTGTTGCTGCGCTGGCCGTAGTCGATGTGCTCGAGCCAGCCGTCGCGGTCGTAGACGACCGGATCCTTGAAGTTGAAGTTCCGGGCGTAGTAGTTCTGGTCCTTCTTCCACCACAGCGACATCGCGTTGCCGTGGACGTCCTCGACGTAGTCGAGACCCCAGCGCCAGCCCTGTGTGCAGTAGGAGTTGGTCCAGTCGGTGGTCGTCGGGCCCTTGTAGCAGTCCTCGTCGGAGTGGTTGCCGTAGACGGGGACCGTGAGCACCGAGTTGGTGGTCGGGTCGTCGGCGGCGGTGCCGCGGTCGGACCAGCCCGGGAGCTTGTTCTTGCCGAAGTGGTACTTGATGCCGTCCTTGGTGGTGACGACCCAGTACTCGCCGTCCCGGGCGCCGTTGCCGGTGGCCTCGCCCTTGACCAACTGGACGGTGGAGCCGTCGCCGTTGGCCGTGAACCACTTGCTCTTGGTCTCGTCCCACACCAGCTCGGTGGTCATGCCGCCGAGGGAGAGGGTGGCGTTCTCCGAGCCCCAGCAGAGGTCCGCGGTGCGGTGCGTGGAGTTGTTGGAGCCCGCCTTCTTGGAGTCCTGACGGCAGTTGGCGTACGTACGGGTGATGGAACCCGCGTTGTAGTCCCAGCCGTCACCGATCCACGAGGCCTGGTTGTTCGTCGAGGACGTACGGCCGTCCACGGACTGCGAGGAGTACGCCAGGTTGACCTTCGGCATCAGACCGCCGGCGGTCTCCGGGACCTGCGCCTGGTACGAGTACGTGAAGGCACCCGAGGACGAGCCCGACGACCAGGAGCCGGAGGACAGCAGCGGGGAGGCCGTGAAGTCACCGGACACCGACGAGCCGGTGTCGAGGCCGCCGACGGTGCCGCCGCCGTTCGCGGAGACCGCGGGCTGGACACCGTCCTGGAAGGAGGCCTGCGACGCCTTCGTCGTCTTCGAGGAGACGAAGCCCTCGCCGACGAGGCCGGCGACCGGGATGTTGCCGCCGAGGATCTTGCGGGTCTTGGCGTTCCTGGCCGTCGTGGTGTTGGTGGGCGCGTCCTTGGCCGCCACGGTCCGCACCGTGCTGCGCAGCCGCTGGAAGTTCTCCTTGCCGTTCCTGACGTCCTTGTCCCCCTGGGGGACGGACATCGTGGTCACACCGCCGGCGTCGGCGCAGTCGCCCTCGTTGGGCGAGGAGTAGACGCAGTCGGGCAGCAGCATCAGACCGAAGCGGTCGGCGGCCTGCGGTCCGTAGAGGTCGGCGAAGCCCGTGGTGTCGATGCTGATCGCGACCTCGGCGGCCGGGTCGACCGTGGCCGGCGGGGTCAGCTTCATGACGATGCCGGAGACGCCCGCGTCCTGCGAGGTGGTCTGCGGGGCCACGCCCACGGTCCAGTTGCCGGCCAGGTCGGCGGGGTCGCCGCCCGCCGGGACGCCGATGGCGACGGGCAGGTTGTTGCTGACCGGCTTGGTGGTGCCGGGCGCGTCGGCCGCGGAGAGGGTCGCGCTGCCGGTGCCGGAGGTCCACGGCGCGATGGCGTCGGGGGTGTACGGGACGACCGGGTTCTGCGGAGCCAGGGTGAGGGTCTTGTCCGCGGCCTCGTCGCCGTCGACCTCGGTGGCCTCCGGCAGGTCCGGGAGGTCGACCTCGGCGATCGACTTCTCACGGCTCATGTCCGGGCCGGGGACGGCGAGTGCCTCCCCGCCCAGGCTGGTCACCGTAAGAACCGAGGACAACAGAAGAACGGTCGCCGTGCGGTTTCGCCGCCGACGCCGTCTCTGTGAGTCTGTCAGGACTGGGCGTATCGGCCCCAGCCTTGACAGGCGACCTGAAGCACGCATCCGCGTCGACCCCCACCTGGTAATTCACCAAAAACACACGTCCGGCTCAGACGCGTGCGTGCGCACTCTGTGTCATGTCCGCCGCACAATTCAAGATCGGCCAATGGGCCGAAAAGCCTTGCTGGGTGATCTGGGTCACGGGGTGAAACGCGTCAGACCATCCCGTCGGTGACTCATGGGGTGGAGCGGATGAATCGCCTGATCGGCATCAATGCGGCACCGAAAAGGCTCTGAATCGGGCACAACTGCCACACCGTCACATGGGATTAGTATTTTCATAACAAATCCTTAACTAAATAAAATGTGGACGTGCTATGGCGAGTGTGTGATCGTGTGCCCGCCTCCTGCCCCGCGGCCTGCCGAACGGGGCTGCTTGTGCTGTCCTCAATCCGCTTGGTTCCCACGGGAGTAGACCGCCGTGACCGCGCCGCCCCGATTTCTCAGCCCCTTCGTGCGCACCCGCACACGGCTGTCCCTGACCCTCGGCCTAGTGCTGGCCGCCCTGACCGCTGCCCTGCTGCCGTGGTGGCAGCCGGACGACGGCACCCCGCCGACCCGCGCCGGAGGCACCACCACCGACGTCACCCGCGCCTCGACCGGCCCGCGTGACGAGGCCACCGCGATGGCCCAGGCCAGGCGCACCGGCAAGCAGGTGCTCGTCGACACGGCGACCACGGCCACCGCGCTGACCTGGGCACTGCCCGACGGACAGTTCAAGACCCGGATCACGGCAGCGCCGACCCGGGCGAAGAACGCCGAGGGCAAGTGGGCCCCCGTCGACAACAAGCTCAAGCGGACGGCCAAGGCCCCCCGCGGACTCGGGGTCGCTCCCGCGAACCCGGTCGTCCCGGTCCGCTTCGCGAGCGGCACCGCCCAAAAAGCGCGCGCCGACCGGTCGTTCGCCCGCGACGAAGCGCTGAGTGAGGTCGCCGAGTCGGGTGAGACGTCCGGCGAGACGATCCTCGCCGAGGTGGAACTCGGCGAGCACACCGTCGCGTACACCTGGCCGGGCGCCCTGCCCGAGCCGGTGCTGGACGGACCGCGCGCCCTCTACTCCGAGGTGCTGCCCGGCGTGGACCTGCTGCTGGTGGCCCGCGAAGAGGGCGGCATGGCACAGGTCCTCATCGTCAAGACCCCCGAGGCCGCACGGCAGGAGGCGCTGAAGACCGTCAGGTACGGGCTGCGCTCCGACACCGCCGTGTTCCGCCAGGACCGCAAGGCCAGCAGGGTCCAGGTCCTGGACAAAACGAACAAGGAGGTCGGCTCGATCCCGACGCCGTTCGCGTGGGACTCCAGCGGCCGTGACCCCGAACTTCCCCCGGGCACCGCGAACCGTACGTCGGTCGCCACCCCGGCCGACGTGCTGAAGCTGTCGGGCCTGACCGGTATCGAGCCGGGCGCCAACTCGGCGCCGCTGCCGATCACCCTGGACGGCGAGAACACGGGTGCCGCCGGCCTGAAGCTCGGCTTCGCCGCCACGGGGCTGGCCGACCGCAAGGGCGTCACGTACCCGCTGTACGTCGACCCGCCCCTGAACCCCGGCTGGGACGCGTGGACGGTGGCCTACAAGCCGTACCCCAGCACCAGCTTCTTCAACGGCACCAACTTCTCCTCCGGCACCTCCGACGCCCGCGTCGGCCACGAGGACGACACCAACGGCACCGCCCGCTCCTTCTGGCGGATGGACTGGTCCAGCAGCATCAAGGGCGCGGAGATCACCAGCGCGACCTTCAAGGTGCTCAACAACCACTCCTGGTCGTGCACCAACCGCGAGTTCCAGATCTGGCGCACCGGCTCGATCTCGTCGGGCACGACCTGGAACGCGCAGCCGAGCTGGTCCGACGAACTCCAGCGCAGGTCCTTCGCACACGGCTGGTCGGCGTCGTCCTGCCCGGACGACTACGAGGCCTTCAACGTGAAGGACGCCGCCCAGTACGCCACGGACAAGGGTCACTCGACCGTCACCCTCGGCATGCGGGCCACCAGCGAGTCGGACACCCAGACCTGGCGCAAGTTCAGGGCGACCTCGGCGACCATCGAGGCCGTCTACAACCGCCCGCCGTCCGAGCCCACCAAGGGCGCCTCGAAGCCCGGCGGCGCCTGCACACCCGGACCGGGCGCGGGCATCACCGTCGGCAAGACCAACATCACGCTGTCGGTGACCGCCAAGGACCCCGACAACAACATGAGCAAGGTCCGCTTCCGCTTCTGGAAGACGGGCGGCACGGTCCCGGCGGGCACATACGTCACCATCGGCGCGTCCGGCGGCACTGCCTCGCTGACCATCCCGGTCACCGACGCCCGCCTGAAGGACATCACGACCAACACGACGTTCTCCTGGGACGCCCTGGGCGAGGACCTGGCGGGCGCGACGTCCACCAACTACCCGCCGGGCACGGAGCCCTGCCGCATCACGGTCGACCCGAGCGGTCCGTCGCAGCCCGAGGTCACGAGTGACGTGTTCCTGGAGGCGACTTCGAGCGGCACCACCTGGGCGAAGGTCAACTTCGGCACGACCGGCCCGATCACGTTCGAGTCACCGGGCGCTGTGCGATTCCAGTACGCGTGGGGCGGGGTCAGCCCGAAGTCGGTCAACGCCGACGCGAACGGGCTCGCCACGGTCCCGGACCTGCAACCGCTGAACGCCGGCCCGAACACCCTCCAGGTGTACGCCTACGACACCCTGGGCAACCCGAGCGTGCGCACTGACTACACGACGTACGTCCCCCCGAAGGAGAACGCCGACACCCCCGGCGACACGGGCGGCGACGGCACCCCCGACCTGATGGTCATCGACGCGGCCGGCGCCCTGCGGACCTACGCGGGCCAGAAGCCGGACGGCGAGCTGTACGGCTCCCTGATCTCGTCGTACAGCAGGAGCGCCAATGGCACGGTGACACTCAATCCGCCGGGCCACTGGTACGACGCGGCGTCGACGCTGGGCAACAAGGCGGCGCTGATCGCGCATTACCAGGACACGTACCCCGGTGACGGCACGACGGACCTGTTCGCCCGTACTCCGGACGGCGGCTTCTGGTTGTACCCGGGCGATGGGTACGGCTCGTTCGACGTGGGGCAGCGGATGAAGATCCGGCTGCCGTCTAATGCGCCGGCTCCTTCTACTTGGACTCAGCTGAAGGCTTTGGGGGATGTAACTGGGGACAAGTTGCCGGACCTGGTGCTGCGTACGGCTGCGGGGTTCTGGGTGCTGTCCGGGTATACGGGGGGCAGTGTTCAGACGGCGACGCTGATGAACGCGGATGCGTGGGCGCGACGGGACGTGGTCAACCTCGCGGACATGAACAAGGACGGGATCGCGGACCTGCTGTGGCGGAACCTGGACAACGGGAGCATGTATCTGCGGCGGGGGAAGGTGGGGGCTGCGGGGGCGGGGAGCGTTGATCTCAACTCGCTGATGCTTGCGGCTAGCGCCGTTAACGGGGATGAGGCGTTCGGGACCAGTTGGACTGAGGCCAATGTGAATGCCGCTGTTGGGGTTCCGGACATCAACGAGGATGGGATTCCGGATATTTGGGCTCGGTTTGCTTCTGACGGGCACATGTCCGTCTATCACCCGTCCACGACCAACACCAACGCTCCGGTGAAGACCGTTATTGGGTCGGGGTGGAACGACAAGCTGGCCTTCGGGTGAGCTGATCCGCCTTCCGGCGTGAACGAGTGAGCCTCTGGCGCTGCTGTGTGGCGCCGGGGGCTCGCCCCTTTCATGGGCTTCTCGACGTCAATCCGCTGACGTGTTGCGATTTTCGCATCTGGCCCATATGGTGAACGCATGGCTGAGTCTGTGACCGATCGTGTACGCAAAGTCATGGCAGCGGCTTCGGTCAGTCAGGCGGCATTCGCCGAGACCATCGGGCTGACCCCCGACAAGTTGTCGAAGTCCCTCGGTGGCGTTCGCAGGTTCACGTCTCTCGACCTCGCCCGGATCGCCGAGTTCGGCGGCACCACAGTCGACTGGCTGCTGACCGGCAGAGAACCGCTGCGCCCCATCATCGCGGCCCGTACCAGCGCACCAGCAGTCGACGAGCATGGCCGAGGAAGACTCAAGGACCTCGTCGAAAGGTTCACCACGGCACACGAGGTGATCGACCTCCTGGGTCTTTCGCCCGAACTGCCGGAGCTGCCCTCGGTCCGCTCGGACCTCAAGCGCTACGTCGATCAGGGCGTGGCCCTCGCTGAGGACGCACTCGCCCGACTAGCCGCCACCGGGTCGTCCGCCGTCGGTGGCCTGGACACCGCCGATCTGCTCCAGGCCATGGAGCACGCCTTCGGTGTCGACGTGGCGAAGATCGGTCTGCCGGAGGGAATCGACGGGGCTGCCTGGCAGGCAGACGGATTCCGGCTCGTCATGATCGCCCGAACCGATGTGCCGACGCGTCAGCGTTTCACTCTTGCCCACGAGCTCGGGCACATTCTGGCCAGGGACGCCCAGGACCTGCTGACGGAGACGCACCTGTCCCCGGGACACCAGAAGGACCTGACGGAAGTACGCGCCAACGTGTTCGCCGCCAACCTTCTGATGCCCCGGAGCGAAATCAGCTCCGCGGTGCAGGAAGGCGACCTCACGGACGAGCAACTCACCACACTGGTTGTGCACTTCCAGGTGTCACCCAGCGCTCTCGCGGCACGGCTCGTGCAGTTGGGCGTCATCGCACCGGAGACGGCGAACAAACTGCGTGGCCTGACGACCCAGACCTGCCACTGGCTCACCGGACAGAGCGACCTCTTCGAGGCCAACAAGACGTGGGCCCTGGCCAGACGACTGCCTTTCCGCCCCGCACAGTTGTTGTATGAGGCATACCTCGCCGGCGACACCACCCTCCGCCCGCTGGCCGCGTACACAGGCGTGGACGTGGACAGGATGCGCGAGCTGCTCGAACCCGAACCGGTTCCACCAGAGGGCGCGACATCCACTACGGATACGGACGTGGGCGAAGGGGACCTGGTCTTCCAGCCATGACGCGCCACTGTTGGTTTCCCGACAACACCGTGCTGTGCAATTTTTCCGCCGTCGACCGCCTCAGCCTTCTGGAGAAGGTTCTCGACGGCCGCGGCCGTTGGACCCAGGCTGTCGCGGCCGAGGCCGAGCAGTCGAAACGGTACTGGCCGAAGCTGAGCCAAGTGCTAGCCGACGGATGGCTCGGCGAGCCCATCGAGATCGACGACCCGGCCGAAACCGTCCTGGTGGACCGCATCCGCCGCGTCGTCTTCGCGGGGTCTCCGACCCGGCCCCTGCAGCACCTGGGTGAGGCGGAGACACTGGTCGTCATCGAGCATCGCAGCGGGTTCGGAAACTCTGTGTGGATCACTGACGACGGCGAAGCTGGCCACTATGCGCGGCGCAAGGGGATCTGCGTCAAGGACACCGTCGATCTCGTGCGGGAGGCGGTCGTGGGGGGACTTGTCATGGCGGACGATGGTCACCGCCTTCTCCTGGGGATGGAGCAGGCTGGACGTCACCTGCGGGGGGTTCCGCACAGGGCGGAGGACCTGTTGCGCTGAGGCGGGCCCTGCAGGTACTGGCTCTCGCCTCCGCCTCCTGGGCGCCGCCGAGCACAGTGCCTCGGGCGCCGGAGTTCTGCGCGATCCGATCCGGCCGACCTCGACGGGATACGGTCGTCTCGACCTTGAACATGGGATGGTCCAGGACGTCGGCGAACTCCAGTAGTCACGGACTCCCCGATGCGAGGGGAAGCACAGGCGGTAGTTCCCCAGGGTGAGGAGGGGCAGCCTGTTCTCTCAAGAAGCGGAGTGATGGCCTCTAGGTCATCATGCCTGTGCTGCCACGAGAGTTTCCGTGACGGTACTGACTCCCGGCAGTTGGGTTTCTTCGGATGGCGGCAGGCACCTGTATGCGCTTTTGAGAGGTGGGGCAGCGGGGTCCGCTCGCCTCGGTGATTCGCACACCGTGAATCGCTGCGTTGAGGAATGAATGAGGGAGTTCCAGCACGTCGGTAGCAATCGGAAGGGGCGCGCCGAGCGCGCTTTCCCGCCTGAGGCCGACCCGTTGAAGTTCGTGTATATGAAGGCGCTCCGGCGTGTCGGCGAGTGCAACCCCGTTGCGTCCCGTGTGCACTTCCACTACGACGCCTCGGTAACGGGCAAGGTCAACTTCGGCCATAGCTGTCTCTTCCCGGCCAACACCCGCCCCTGGTTTCCCAGTGGTCACGGAATGCGCCGTCTGTGCCCCTCGCGCGCCCCCCTTGCGCACTGAGCCGGTCGTTTCGCCTCCAACAAGCTGTGGCTGTGGTGATCCACCGTCCGCGTCCACAGCTTGGAGGGGGACAAGATGCCGGAGGAGTGGATACGGGCTCTCGTGGCGGACTTTGGTTCCGAGTGCAGGGAGCGCCTGCGGGTCAGTGACACAGAGGCGTCCATCAGCCCGCCGGTGGCGAAGCTGGTGGAGGCTTTCGGGGCACGCTGGAAGCTGAGTCCTCGCCTTCATCCTGAGTATTCCTTGCCCGAGTCCCGGGTGCGTCCGGACTTCGCGGTGGAGACCTCGGGGCGCATCACCGGCTTCCTCGAGCTGAAGGCCCCCAGGCACGACGTCACGCCCGACGGCTTCACGAAGCGGGACCGTGAGCAGTGGGAGCTGATGCGGCGGTTGCCCAACGTGCTGTACAGCAACGGTCACACCTGGTGCCTGTACCGAGGCGGTTCGCGGCCTCTTCGCACGGTTCGTTTCGAAGGTGATCTGTACCGGTCCGGCAACCGGTTGCGTCCCGGCGATGCCGACGGAGCGGCGTTTCGGGATCTACTGCGGGAATTTCTCGGGTGGCAGCCCAAACGCGTCACCACCGTCAGCCAGTTGGTGTCGTCCATCGCTCCGCTGTGCCAGTACCTGCGAGAGGAGGTACTGGAGCAGCTTGCTCTCGAACGTAGAACGCCAGACGGTCCTCGCAGCCGGCGGCGGGCGCCCAAGCCTTTCACCGCCTTGGCGCACCACTGGAGCAAGGTGCTCTTCCCGTCAACCGATGGACAAGACCCCGACCACCTCTTCGCCGACCGTTACACCCAGACGATCGCCTTCGCCCTGCTGCTGGCCCGTATCGAGAACGTACCGCTCGCCGACCGCAACTTCGTTGACGTTGCACGTGAGTTGAAGGCCGAGAACACGGTCATGGGCCGAGCCCTGCAGTTGCTGACGGAGACGGTGGACGCCGAGTTCGCCCGCCGCATCGACACGCTCGTGCAGGTTATCGATGCTGTCGACTGGGAGGCGATCCGAGCCCGGACGCCCGATGCCCACGTTCATCTCTACGAGGATTTCCTCCAGGAATACGACCGTGAGCTGCGTAAACGCTCCGGCACGTATTACACCCCGCCCCGTCTGGTGAAGGAGATGGTCCGCTTCACTGACGCCGTCCTGCGCACCCGCCTGGGCTGCGTGGAGGGCTTCGCGGACGAGCAGGTGACGATTGTCGACCCTGCCATGGGCACCGGCACATTCCTGAGCGAGATTATCGACAGGGTCGCCGAAGAACGTTCCCGCCGCGGGGAAGGTTTCCGCGGCGAAGCGGTGGAACAGCTGGCGGGTCGGCTCATCGGCTTCGAGCGTCAGATGGCCGCCTATGCGGTCGCCCAGATGAGGATCACCCAGACCCTCCGCAAGCAGGTCACCGACACTCAACTCGGCGATCTGCGGCTCCATCTCGCCGACACCCTCGCAGACCCCTACGAGAGGGCCACGCTCTTCACGTTCCTGCCCGATGGCGATCCTCTGGTCGAGAACACCCGCAAGGCGGACTGGATCAAGCGCGAGCAGAAGGTCACCGTCATGATCAGCAACCCGCCGGACCGGGAGAGAGCCGAGGGGGAGGGCGGCTGGGTAGAGAAAGGCTGTGTGGGGGATGACAAAGCACCTCTGCTCGATGCCTTCCGCCTCGGTGGCAGAAACGGAGTGCACGAGAACAAGCTCAAGAACCTGTACGTCTACTTCTGGCGCTGGGCCACCTTCAAGGTCTTCGAACAGCACCGTTCCGAGTCGGACCGCGGAATCGTCGCCTTCATCAGTACCGCGGGCTTCCTCAGCGGGCCCGGATTCCGAGGGATGAGGAAGTACCTGCGTGAGACTTGTTCCGAGGGTTGGATCATCGACCTCAGTCCGGAGGGTATCCAGCCGCCTTTGCGGACACGCCTCTTCGAGGGCGTTCAGCAGCAACTGGCGATCGCCGTGTTCGTTCGCAGCAGGGCCGACACCGAACCTGCCCACATCAGGTACGTAGCCCTGGACGGCAGCACTCGTGAGGAGAAGTACGCGCAGCTCGAGGCTCTTGGGCCGGACAGCGACCAGTGGCGTCCGGTGCGACAGGACGCCCACGCCCCGTTCACGCCCGCGGCACTCGGAGCGTGGGACACGTATCCCGCTTTGAATGATCTGCTGCCATGGACAGTGCCCGGCATCCTGCCCAAGCGGACGTGGGTCTACTCCCCGGACCCCGACATGCTGCGTTCCCGGTGGCGGAGGTTGACCGCCGAGACGGATATCACCGAGAAGCGTGCCTTGTTCAGGGAGACCAAGGGCGGCCGTACCGTCGACCTGCCGGTCAAGCCGCTACCGGGCTCCGCACAGCGAAGGCGGTCGATGCTGGAGGCAGGTCCCGAGTGTCCGGAACCGGTGCCAGTGGCCTTCCGCCCTTTCGATCGGCAGTGGATCATCCCGGACAACAGGGTCCTCGACAGATGTTCGCCGGAGCTGTGGGAGAACCGGGCCGAGGGCCAGATACACATCGTGGAGCTGCACTCCGAACGGTTCGGTGACGGTCCCGCCACTCTGTTCACCGCGCTGATGCCGGACATGCACCACTTCGCCGGCTGGGGTGGCGGCAGGGTGATCCCCTTCCTGCAGAAGGACGGCAGCCCCAATGTGACCCCCGGCCTTCTCCAGCACCTTCGTAATTCCTTCGGTGGTCTGCCTGTATCCGCCGAGGACTTGCTCGCGTACATCGCCGCGATCACGGCCCACCCCGGTTTCCGGTCCCGCTTTGACGACGAACTCACCACCAACGGCGTCCGCATACCACTCACCGGCGACGCCGCCCTGTGGTCGGAGGCGCTGCACATCGGGCGGAAGGTGATCTGGGCGTCCACCTTCGGAGAGAGGCTCGTGGACCCGGTGGCCGGGAGGCCCGGTACGCCCCAAGAGGTCTGGACGACCGCACAGCCGGCGATCACGTATCGGAGACAGGTCGGCAGGGACGAATTGCCCGAGAGCTTCGTCCACGATCCCGACCGTCTCGAACTCCACTTCGGCCAAGGCGTTTTCGGGCCGGTGACTCAAGAGATGCGGGACTATCAGGTCAGCGGACAGAACGTTCTCGACGGCTGGTTGAGACGCCGGACGGGGCCGAGGTCCCGCAGGGCCGTCAGCGAGCTGGACCGCATCCGGCCCGAGCGGTGGCTACCCGCCTGGAGCGAGGAACTCCAGTACGTGCTGGCCGTCCTGTGGCATCTGGTCGAGCTGCAGTCAGCTCAGAACGAGCTGCTCGACCGGGTTCTCATGGCATCGCTCGTCAGCGTTGCCGAATTGCAGCGTCGGAACGTCCTGCCCGTCCCGGAAACCGCCCGTCGTTCTGCTCCCGCGCCGATACAGACCGACCCCATCCCCGGGACCGAGGGAATCGAGGCGCGCGAGCCGCATGCCGTAAGGCCACTCACCGCAGAGAGGGGCTCTCCGGCCGCCGCTCCCACGCGGCCACGGAGGAGCACGAAATCCGGTGCCACGCAGGCGTCCCGCAGAAAGCGACAAGATCCGTAGAGCTGCTGCCTGCCCCGGTGTCATGGGCGGAGCGTCGGGAGGCCGTCAGCGAGAGGAACTGTCTGACGCCGTCTTGTGTGTCGGATCTTGATGACGGTGACGCGTCTGCCGCACAGAGAGGGCATGCCTTCCGGGGCGGAGGTGAACCCGGTGACCAGCGCAGGTTCGGTGACCAGGGCAATGAGCTGCGGCGCTTCGTACACCAAGACCGTCTGGTGCGAAGTCGCCCTGGCGTGACTGTCAGTGCCGTCTGCGAGTCTGTTCGTCATGACGCGGACGGAATTCGGAAACCTCGCATACCTCTGGGGCTGGTGGACCTTTTTCGAGGCTGTGTGGATAGCCGTACTGTGGCGGTCCCGCTCTCGTGTGCTGGGTGACGGGGTGTACCGCATACCCGGTGTGCGGCGCATCTGGCGCGGCGCGGGCGAGAAGCGCGCCGAGGCACTGCTCGCGGAGTTGGAGCGTAGGGGCGTTCCGGCGGAAGAGAGGCCGGACAGGGACCAACTCTTCGACCGGTGGCACCGCATCGTCGCCGGTCGGTGGGTGTCCGTACTGCTTCAGGCGGTACCCCTCCTGGCCGTCGTGCTTCCCTTCTGGTGGGCGACGTCGCTTGCCCGGACCACGGTCACGCCTTTCTGGATGTTCGCTGCGATCGCCGGCTTCGGCGCCGTCTCCATCACGCTCATGGCCGCCGACGAACGGGCCGCCGCGGTCTCCGACGCGGCCGGGGCCTTCACGGTGGAGGCGATCCGCTTCCTGGAGATGCTGCTCATCCCGGCCGGACGCCGTGCACAGGACTCCGCGCTCGACGTCCACGGCAAGCTGTTCGGACGACTCTGCGACGCCTTGCGTGCCCAAGCCCGGCACGGGACCCGCACCATGCCGCCGGCCACCCGCGCACGGGTACGACAGACCACGGAACACCTTGTCGCGGCACTCGCCGACGGCAACCAGCGCTACCTCTTCGGCGAGGGACCTGACCGTGGCACCGCCGTACGTGACCTGTCACGGCTCGTCGCCGGCGCCCTGCGCCACAGCTGCGTCCCGCGCGCACAGCGCGACAGCCTCGTGATCGTCGACCCCCGGCTCCTCGCGGACACACCGGAACCCGACGAGGCAGGCGCCGCGACCGAGCCGCTCAGGAACCGCCTACTGGCAGGAGCGGGCAGGCTCGCGGTGGCCGTGGGTCTTCTTGCCGGGGCGGTCCTTTTCCCGGGCGGGGGAGTCGCCTCGGATCTGCTCGCAGCGGCAGGCCTGGCGAGTGTCGCCCTGATCTGCCCGCCGCTCCGAGAAGCCCTGCACCGCGCCAGGGAACTTCTTTTCGGCGGCTCGCCCACCGACAACGCGGCACTGGAGCCGACAGACGAGGAGTCGAATCGACCGGTACCGGCATCGAGCACCCCCTGCCCCACTGCGCCGACCGCACAGCCGTTACCGCAGGATCACGGCCGGTAGGGTGAGAGACGACGAGGACCGACGGGTGAGCCGGCACGACACGAGGGCGAGGGCGACGAGACGCATGGCCGCGCTGGAGGACAGCAGCCAGGGGCGCACACGGGACCGGCGATCGGTGTTCGAGCGATACCAGGACGTGACGGGGGACCAGGGCGTCCTCGACGTGGACGCTCTCTTCCTCCGGGAGACCGCCTCCGACGGTCAGCCCACCGACGTCGAGCGGGAGGACACCGACGAGGGCGTCGACCAGATCACCTCGCCCTTCGATCCCGAGCACATCGACATCGAGACCCGCAACTCCACGGTCGACCTGCTGCTCTCCAGGCTCCGCAACGAGATGATCGACCTCGCCCCCGACTTCCAGCGCCGGGCCGGCATCTGGACGGACGAGAAGCAGAGCCGCCTGATCGAGTCACTGCTTCTGCGCATTCCCATCCCGTCCTTCTACGCCGCCGAGCAGAAGGACGGCAGCTGGGCCATCGTGGATGGCATCCAGCGCCTGACCTCGATTGCGCGCTTCCTCGATGCTGAGACTGTCAACGCTCCGCCGTTGAGACTGAAGGGCCTGGAGTACCTTCTCAATTTCGCGGGAGCGGGCTTCCACGACCTCTCCGGCAAGCTCCAGATTCGCTTGCGCGAGACGGAGGTCGTCGTCCATGTCATCCGGCGCGGTACCCCAGAGCCGGTCATGTTCAACGTCTTCGCCCGGATCAACACTGGTGGTGAGCCCCTCACTCGGCAAGAAATCCGGCATGCGCTGATCCCCGGCCGCGCCAGGGCCCTCCTCGCGGAGCTGGCCGAGTCCGAGGAATTCCGCACAGCCACCGGCCACAGCGTCGTCGGGGACCGTATGGCTGACCGCGAGATGGTGCTGCGCTTCCTGGCCTTCCGGCTGATCCCTCCGGAGGGATACCGCACCGGTGATTTCGACGGCTTCCTCGCGGAAGCCATGCACCGCATCAACCGCTTGGAGCCTGTGGACGAGGACCATCTGCGGTACGAGTTCACCAGTGCCATGACGGCGGCTCAGACGATCTTCGGTAGCCACGCCTTCCGTAAGTTCCGCGCGGGCCAGCAGCGCAAGTCGCCCATCAACAAAGCCCTCTTCGAGACCATCGCGGTGAATCTGGCAGGGCTCAGCGATGGCCAACACAACAGGCTGCGGGAGCTGGACGCCCTGGATGCCTTCGCGGACCTCATGGAGGACACGGAGTTCGAACGGTCCATCTCCGTGGCCACCGGCGACCCCAAGAAGGTACGGAAGCGGTTCGACGCCGTGCAGGAACTCTTCGAAGACCTCCTCGACCACGGAGACGCCCGACAGTGATCACCCGACTCACCCTGGTCAACTTCAAGGCATTCCCTCGCCTCGAGCTCCCCCTGGGACCGCTGACCCTGCTCACAGGCCTGAACTCGTCCGGTAAGAGCAGCGTTCTCCAGGCCCTCGCCCTGCTGCGCCAGTCGTTCGAGAACGCTCGGTCGACGGGTGCCGTGGCCGGGCTGCTGCTCAACGGTGAGCTGGTGGAGCTGGGCACCGCGCGCGATGTCCTGCACGATGACTTCGGCCCCGCCGACGACCTGCTGGACTCGGACGCTCCCGTGGTGGGTCTCGTCATCGAAGCAGGTGAGTCGATCCGTTTCGTCGCGTTGTACGACTCGGAGGAGCCCGACGAGGACGTGATGCAGGCGTCGGTGTCGTCGGAGCTCCCGCAGTTCCTCGACACGCCTTTCCAGTACCTTCACGCTGATCGCATCACACCGGCCGTCACGTATCCGCGGTCCCGTCAGGTCGCCATCGACCGCGGATTCCTCGGCGTCCGAGGCGAACACACGGTCAACTACCTGCGTCACTTCGCCGAACGCGAGGTCCCCGACGGCCCGCTCCGCCACCCCGACGCCCCCTCCCCCCAGCTCCTGGACCAGACCGTCGCCTGGATGCAGGAACTCTGCCCCGGCGTGAATCTCCAGGCTTCCGCCGTCGAAGGCACCGACTTCGTCCGCCTCTCCTACGGCTTTGGCGGCACCGCCGGTATCAACGCCACCCGTCGCCGCCGCCCCACGAACGTTGGCTTCGGCCTCACGTACGCCCTGCCCATCGTGGTCGCGTGCCTTAGCGCCACCCCCGAGAGCCTGATCCTGCTGGAGAACCCCGAAGCCCACCTGCACCCCAAGGGGCAGAGCAGGATGGCGGCCCTGATCTCCGCGGCCGCTGCCACCGGAGCACAGATGGTCGTCGAGACCCACAGCGATCACGTCCTCAACGGCGTACGCCTCGCCGTCAAACGAGGGGCCCTGCAGCCGGACGACGCCGTTATCCACTTCTTCCGTGGCAACGGCTCCGGCGCCGAAGTCATCACCCCCCGCGTCGACAAGGACGGCATGCTCGCCCAGTGGCCAGAAGGGTTCTTCGACGAGTGGGAGAACTCGCTCGACCAACTGCTGGACTGATGACGGGCCAACGGGTCACCAAGGGGGAGAAATGCCACAGCTGTTCCTGAACGAGAAATCCTGGACAACCGCCTGCGACCCGGCCCGCGCCGAGCGGGCCATGGCCGACTTCGTCGACGCTGTGCGTGCCATCGCCAAAGAGGACCCGGCTGAGACCTCCTTGGTGAGCGAGACCGAGCTCAAGTCACTGGAGATCGCCGAGGGTTACCCGGTCGGCAAGTGGATCGGCAGCAGCCCGAAGAACCACGCCCGCTGGCAGCGACTCCTGGGCCTGCAGAACAGATCGCCGGTCCGCAGCGTCTACCCGACGCCGGACGCCGATGGCCACCTCGAATACCGACATGAGGGCGAGAAGGTCCTGGGCCTGGGCGCCGCGCACTTCATGGACGGCATCGCGGTCAGCCTTCCGGTCGCCCATGAGTGGCAGAAGCCGACAGTCGGTCTCGAACGCAGCGAACTGGTCGAACTCGACGACGGCTCCCTGGAGTTCGCGCACGAGACGGTCGACGTCCGGCACGTGTCCTCCGAGCCGCATGTCGACGAGTACCGGTCCTGGATCCGGGAGTCGAGCCTGGCCAGAGCGGCCACCGGCCGCCAGATCTGGGAACGCAAGGCCGACCTGTACCCGCACCTCCAGTTCCTGCCACGCACCGAAGCCCAGCTCACCGACCTGGACCCGCGCTGGGTCGTGCCCGTACGGCGCTGCCTGGAGCGGCTGGACGCTGCGGCCGCGGTGTGGGACCCGGCCGCGACGCCCGAACCGGAATGGCAGAGCAAGGTGACGCCTGAGGGCGAGACACGCAAGCGCGTGTGCCGGTTCGAGGACCTGGACGGGAAATGGGAGACCTTCCACCTCCACGCCCGCTTCACCCCGGGAGCCGGCCGTATCCACTTCCGGCTGATTGGGGAGGAAGGCAAGATCCGCATCGCGCACATCGGCGGCAAGATTCGCCCGGATCTCTGACCTTCCTCGGAAGAGCATCTCCTGCCCCTCCGGCGCCCGCGGCTTCTTGGCCCGGGAGCGTCGGCAACGCAGCCTCGACCGGTGCTGGTGCTGGCTTCGCTCTTGTAGATCTCGTCGACGCTGCCGAAGCGCGCAGCGGTGTAGTCGAGGTCGAGCAGGGCGGCCGCCTCACGGACCGACGTTTCGTCGGGGTCTTCGATTTCGACGAAGGCGGGCAGGTCCGGCCAGGTGCCGAAGTCGAAGGCGACCTCGCCCAGGTGCCATTCTCGCGGTAGTTCTCCTGGTAGCGGACCTCTCGCAGGCCGAGGCCACGGAGAATGTCGGCCATGGCGGGCAGGTCGCTGACTTCGGTCTCGATTTGGGTGGGGCCGTCGATGCGCGTGGCGTCGGTGACGTGCTTGAGCGTCAGCGTGGAGCGTGTGCCCTCGTCGCGGAGCCGGATCGACTGGCCGGCGTCGAGGACGTCGTTCTCGAAGATCTTCCAGGTGAGACGGGCGCGGGGGAAGGTCTGCGTGGCGCCGAGGTCGGCGAGCTTGGTCTGGAGCGCGGCGACGTCGATGTCGGGAACCTGGCCTCGTACTCGTGCTTCATGGGCTCCATGTTCCTTCGTTTCGGCGGTTAATTCGGCACGTGGGCAGCGAGGAACGGCACGCGCCACTGGTCGCTGAAGTGGCGGCTGAGCGTTCTCGGTGAGGTGTAGTGCTCGATGCCGACGCGGCGAGACCCGATGGGCATCATGAACCGGATTCTGCGGCTGCCCATGAGTGGTCCAGGAACGGACTGGGCTTCCCGTGCCAGAACACGTCCACACTGTCGCGTGCTCTTGTCGCCGCCACGAACAGCAGGGATCGAGCCCGCTGAATCTCGTGCCGATAACGGGCAGAGTCCCTGTCACGCAGGCTGTTGACGGCTTCGCGTGGCACGAGTCCGTCTGCTACGCCCGCGATGACCATTCGCTGGTACTCAAGCCCCTTGAATCGAAACATCGTGCCGATGTGCACGCCGGTGGAACCGTGCGGGCCGTCGGAACGGATCTCCACCGAGTCGATGCCGTGCAGCTTGAGCGTGTAGGCCACCTCGGCCGCCATCTGATTCGTCGGCACGCAGATCGCGATCTGCTCGTGCGGAATGGCCATGTCCGTGTCGGCGTCCCACTCCTTGATGAGCGCGGCCACGCCTTCCCGTTCGGAGGCCCAGTCCGGGAACGCGTGCCCGGCCGGCAGCCCACCGCTGAGCACCGACCGGTAGCCGGCCAGCGTTTCCTCGCTGCCGTCGAGGTCGTCGTACGTCGTCTCGCCCAGCACGCCGAGGGCAGAGCGCAGGATCTGTCGCGTCGTGCGGTAACTCAGGCTCAGTTTCGAGGACCGACCCCGGATGTTGACACCCAGGCTGCCCAGCGTCACCTGGTTCTTGTAGATGCGCTGGTGGGTGTCGCCGACCAGGAACAGGTCGTCGGCGCCGCGAGGGGCCATCGCGCGCAGCATCTTCCAGTGGGCGGGGCGGAGATCCTGCGCCTCGTCCACCACGATGTGCCGGTACCGGTGGCGCAGCCAGCCTCCTGAGCCGTCCTGGAGGTGGATGTTATCGAGGCCGCCCGTCTCCTCCCGCTGTCGGGCGATGTTCTGGATGCGCTGTTCGCGGCCCATCTCCAGCCGCGCGGCACGCTCTGCCACCTGGTCCCAGGTCTGCCGCCCGAGCCGGTCGAGCCGCTGGGTGAAGCGCTCGGCGAGCTGCCAGATCTCGGCGCGCTCGGCGCGGCCGATGCTCCTGCCTCGTCCGGCGCGCCGGGCCCGGAAGTAGTCGGTGCGGGTGCCGACGGCCTGGCCGAGGATGACCTGCGTCCACTCGTCGTGCAGGAATTCCGCGTCCCAGGAGTCTTCCCCCAACTCGTCGAGCAGTCCACGCCATTCGCGTACGGCCTGACTGTCGTCGATGGCCTGCTTCCCGCTGCCCGGTTCGGCCTCGCGGACGATGCGCAGTGCCAGCTGGTCGACGTGGCTGACCTCGACCCGGCTCAGCAGCTCCTCGCCGCCCAGTTCCAGCAGCCGGGAGCGCAGGTCGGCGGCGAGGTTCTTGTTGTACGTGGTCAGGAGGACCGGCTTGTCCCGGCCCGGGGGAAGTTTCCGTACGAGATGCCGCACCCGGTGCAGGGCGACGATGGTCTTGCCGGTGCCGGGGCCGCCGCCCACCCGGGCGGGGCCGTTGTAGCGCCGTTCGACCAGCCTGGCCTGGGTGGGGTGGAGGAAGACCTTCCAGCGGCCGAAGTCGCCGCTCTCCAGGGCCTCCCGCAGGGCGTCGTCCGTTGTGGTGACGACCGTCGCCGGCCGCTGGGCCGCGGCCTCGAAGTCGTCCGGGTCGACCGGCTCGGTGGCGGCCACCGGCCGGGTCACCTGGTCGAGGACGTCGTCGTACGACGCCCCGTCGAACAGGGCGAGCAGCACTTCACCGGTGAGCTGCGGGGCGTACTCGACGAGGCCGAGCAGCTGGTCCTCGGTGGCGAGGGTGCGGATGACGGGCAGCAGCGGTTCGGCGACACCGAGGTCCGACAACTGCTGGTCGGACCAGTCGGCGAACAACGGCCGCACGGGTTCCGGCTGTGCGGGCGCGGCCGGTTCAGCGGGCGCGGGGGCCGGTGCGGGCGGGGTGGGGAGGCGGCGCAGGACGCTGTCCTCGACCACCTCCAGGTCCACGTACTCGATGCCGCCGGTGACCTGGTTGACGCCGTACGACAGCCGGTTGTAGACGTCCTTGCGGTGCTTGACGGAGACGATCAGCCAGTCGTCGTCGGCGAGCCGCAGCAGCAGTGCCCGGTACTCGTCGTTGACGCGCGCCGACCAGAGCCTGCTGTCGCCCTTGAGCTGCTGGAGTTTGAGCCCGGTGGTGTGGGGGTTGCTCCGGAACTTGTGCTGGAAGTCGAAGAACGCGCCCTTGACCGTGCGGGGGAGTTTGAGGATCTCCTTGTCGGCCTTGTCGAGCAGGCGCAGTGTGACGCCCGAGGTGTTCATCGCTTCGGCTCCCCGTCCTTGATGGTGTCGCTGTCGTGCCGTCGTTCCGTGAGCCGGGCGATCATCGCCGCCGGGTCCCATTCGGCGGCGGTGCGGACCGTCCAGCCCGCCGCCGAGAACGCCTTGTCCCGGTCCTGTGCCTCGTAGTCGGACTCGTCGCCGTCCGTGCGGGGGGCGAGGACCACGCCGATCCGGGCGGCGGGCCACGCCAGTTCGGCCTGCCAGCCGTGGCCGTCCAGTTCGTAGCCGTCCTCGGGTGCGGGCACCGCCGCGTCGGCCAGCGCGTGGGCGAGATCCGTGAGCCCCGGTTCCTC